>QOAH01000007.1 GCA_003978185.1 Candidatus Thioglobus sp. | reverse complement strand
TTTCATTGGCATAATCAAAATTATGGCTGTTTTGATGATTTTTTGGCTAATTTAAAGCAAAAAAAGCGTAAAAACATCAGACAAGAGCGAAGCAAGGTAGCTAATGCAGGCGTAACTATTAGGCAGTTAGATGGCAATACGGCAACAGATGCAGATTGGCAAAATTTCTCAAATTTTTACAGACAGACTTTTTTAGAAAAAAGCGGCACTCCCACGCTTAATTTAGATTTCTTTAAACAAATCGCTAAAACCATGCCTAATCAAGTGCTGCTATTTTTGGCTGATCTCGGTGGGGAGTGTATTGCAGGCTCTTTAATGTTTGCCAGTGATACTCACCTATATGGACGACACTGGGGTTGTGATGAGCAAGTAGATTATCTGCATTTTGAAGCTTGCTATTATCAGGGCATTGAGTATTGCATTAAGCACAACCTTCAGGTGTTTGAACCTGGCGCACAGGGCGAGCACAAAGTCGCTAGAGGCTTTATCCCCACACAAACAACCTCAGCCCATTGGATTAGAGATGACGGATTCAAAGCGCCTATTCAGCATTTTTGCGAACAAGAAGCCAAGCATATTCAGCAATATATAGAGCAAGTTAATACACACAACCCATACAAAGAAAAAACACCATGAAACAATTCTCAGAATCTTGCGTTCAAAATCAAAACCCTATTTTGAATGTCATCAAACCATTACTAGTTAACGCCTCGACAGTATTAGAAATTGGTAGTGGCACGGGTCAGCATGCAGTATTTTTTGCTGAACAAATGCCACACCTCGCTTGGCAAGCCAGTGACCAATCTCAATACCTGCCCAGCGTTAATGCCTGGATAAATGAAGCCGGTCTGGACAATCTTCCTGGTGCTATTGAACTTGACGTTACTGAGCCATGGATAGATACCAAAGTAGAGGCTATATTCTCCGCCAATACTGCTCATATTATGAGCTGGGAAATGGTAGTTGATTTTTTTAATGGTGTGGGTCGTAGTCTTGATACTGACGGCATATTTATCTTGTACGGGCCTTTTAACTACAATGGCCAGTATACCTCTCAAAGTAATGCTAATTTTGACCTGTGGTTAAAAGACAGAGACCCGCGTAGTGCTATTCGTGACTTTGAAGCGCTTAATCAGCTAGCCCAAAAATCAGGATTAAGTCTAGTGGCTGATTATGCAATGCCAGCTAATAACCGAATACTGCATTGGGTAAAGAAATAGGCTATTTAGATAAATCTATATCTTGCCCAGCATCTAGTATTGCTTGTCGGTAAACACGTAAATAATCATATACACTGTCTGGATACTGCTTATAGTGGCGCTCACCAATATAGCGCAGATGGCCTGAAAAATGATAAGTGTACAACAATGCATCAATGCGCATGACTTCGACGCCTTGATCAAACATGACAATGCCTGGTCGGTAAACTAAGCCAAGTTTTTTCACATACTGACTTGGTGTGGTTTTGTTACCATCAACATCAATAATAGCTTGGTCAGATTCCGCATTGAAGCGCACCACATCAAATAAATCTAATTCTTTTAAAATTTCAGGATTTTTTAAGTGCCCATTATGCAATCGATTGCACATTACACAGTATTGGTCTTCAAACAACACCAGCAATGGCTTGTCTCTTTTTGCGCTTAAATCTGTGATTGATTGAAAGCTACTGTGATCTTTAAATAGATAATGTTTGGTGCGTTTTTGTTGCCAAATAAACTCAGCCAATGTGGTGTTTTGGTAAGCGCGAGTTTTTACAAAATTAAGGATGTGTTTAAAATTCTCAACCGAACGATAACCATTAACTTTATAGACTAATTTGTTGTTTTGATCTAAGAACACAATGGTCGGGGTAAAGTTAACCTTGTAATGGTTTCTAACCTCTTCTTCGGTCATGGTTAGGTCTTCACTCAGTGCAATCTCTTTATTGCCACGAATGTTGATCGCCACCACATCAAAGTTATCTTTAATGATCTGAGTATTGGTGGTGTTTTTAAAGCCTTCTTCTACCATTTTGTAACAATACGGGCAGCCTGTTAAATGCATGTAAAGCATTAGGTGCTTATTTTCATCCTTCGCTTCTTCTACATCTTCAGCTATATCTAAAAAACTATCCTTAAACCATTCAGGTAGCTCAGATACCTTTCCGCCTACAATTTTCCCAGGCTCAACTGCGTTTACATGAGTAAACAAATTACTCAACATAAAAATTACCAATATCAATTTAAAATATTTCATACATTCCTATAATGTTTATTCAAATTCTAGCTTTCTAAAGATTCTCTCAGCATTACGTTTTGATAATTCATTAAACGTATCCCATTGGATAAAGCGACTGACGTCGATTTTATAAGCGTCAATCAGCTCACCATCATTATCAATCACTTTCTCTACTTCTGTCAACATGTAAAGCAAATAATCTTTGGTAAATTTGGTCACTGTTTTAATGTCCGTAGGGCCGCCATGACCAGGAATAATCACACTCGCATTTAGTGCTTCTAATTTATCCCACGTTTCAATCCAACCTCTAATATCGGTATGATCAAGAATTGGCAATACTCGAACATTAAAAGCCAAATCGCCTGCTATTAATAATCGCTCTTCTGGCATCCACAGCTGTATATCTGCCGGTCCATGTGAGGGGCCTAAGTGTAACAATTCTATTTTTCTTCCTGCTACATCTAACACTAGGCGATCTTTAAAGGTTTGGTCAGGCATAACCACTTTGGTTTTGTACATTTTGTCTTTTAAACGACGGTATGCACGATCAAAGATATCTTCATTTCTTTTTTTAATAATCTTGGCGGCATACTCATGCGCAATAATAACAGCACCCTGTTCTTTCCAATAATTAGAACCCAGCATGGCATGGCCTTGTGCATTCTCTAACACCACGTACTTCACCGGTAAATTGGTTATTTGCTTAATCTTATCATGCAGGGTTTTTGCAAGTAGGTAGCTACCGCCAGCATTAAAAACAACCACCGCATCGTCGGCAATAATAAAAGACAGATTGTTGTTATGTCCAGAGTTTTCATAGCTGGCCGGCTGTGTTGCGCCAATCGCTGAATAAACACCCTTAATAACTTCAATGGGGTTTGAATATAAGGCATTTTCAGGAGCCTGATCGCTTATTGTATAAGGCAAGCCAGCCTCTTTCCACTTAGTGTATCCATCAGCGTAATTCTTAACATTGGTATAGCCCATGTTCATCAATGCTTTTGCTGCCAAAGGGGATCGCCTATTGTTGTCGCAATAAACAATAATAGGTGTATCTTCACTAACAGCGTGCTCACCTATCTGAAATTCTAGCGACCCTCTAGGGACATGTTTATTTTGTCCACGATGAATGGTGCCAAATTCTACAATTTCGTCTCGGGTGCGAACATCAATCAAAACAGTATACGGATCTTTATCAAGTATCTCTTTGAGTTGATTGGTATTAATATTAACAATCTGTTTATTGACAGTCTCAAGCATCTTATTACTATCAACCAATTCACTGTGAGTGGTGGTGTTAATAAATAAAAATAAAATTAACAATATATGTTTCATAAGGTTGGATTTTATCAGTGTATTTAGAAGCTATTCAAACTCCATTTGCTTAAACAAACGTGATGCATTTTGTCTATACAATTCGTTATAGGTATCCCAGTCATGATACTGACTTTGATCAATGGCATAAGCATCATTTAAGCCGCCATCGTCGTCTAAAACTTTTTCTATTTCAGAGCGCATATAAACCAAATAATCCTTAGTAAATTTAGTTGTGGTTGCCAAGTCAGTTGGAGCGCCATGTCCAGGAATAATAATGTTTGGCTCTAAGGCTTCGATTTTGTCCCAAGTCTCGATCCAGCCTTGAGAGTCTGTGTGTTTTAAAATTGGCAATAAACGCTCATTAAAGGTGCTGTCACCACTAATGAGTAGTTTTTGTGCTGGCAGCCACAGCTGAACATCATCAGGCGAATGCGAAGCGCCAAGGTGTAATAGCTCAATTACAGTATCACCCATGGTAATTGTTAACCCATCTTTAAAAGTTTGATCTGGGTGAGTGATAACTGAGCCAACAATCTTGTCACGTAGGCGACGGTCTGCACGTGACAAGATATTATCGCCATTTTCAACAATTTCTTTTAAGGTTAATTCGTGAGCAATAATGTTAACGTTGTGATCCTTCCAGTACTTGGCACCAAGAATTGCATGTCCTTGTGCATTTTCAAACACCACATGTTTGACTGGTTGATCGGTGACTTTTTTAATTTCTTCATGCATAGCCTCAGCCAATAAATAACTGCCGCCTGCATTAAACACCAATACGCCATCTGTAGTCACAACAAACGAAAGATTATTGTTATGGTTGCCATTTTCGTAAGTGGTAGGCTGGGTTGCGCCAATCGCCGAGTAAACACCTTCAGCAACTTTAATTGGCAGTGAATACAGTGCATTCTTTAAAGACTTATCACTGACTGTAACAGGCAATCCAGCCTCTTTCCATTTAAAATAGCCATCAGCATAATTTTTAACATTGGTATAACCCATATCCATCAATGTTTTCGTTGCTAAAGGAGAGCGTAAATTCAGCCCACAATACACAATAATCGGCGTGTCTTTCGACAGTGCATGCTCACCAATTTGAAACTCTAGCCAACCTCTAACGATATTATGATTATGCCCACGACGAATGGTGCCCAATTGAACGATCTCATCTCGAGTTCGCACATCAATCAATATTGCACTGGGGTCTTTATCAAGTATCTCTTTGAGCTGCTGAGTATTGATGTTAACAATCTCTTTGTTAACAGTTTCAAGCATTTTATTGCCGTCAGTAATCTCTACATGGACTCCGCTATCTGCCAGCGCAGGGTTAATAGCAGAAAATATCAAACTAATAAATAATAAATAACGACTCACGATAATTCCTTTTTTAAATAGACTAAGATGGGCTAGTATTGCCTTTACAGATGATAAGTTTATGATAACATACACAATTTGATAAACACACATAAGGAGAGTAACACATGAAAAATAAACTAATTGCTATCTTAGCATTTTTCAATATCTTGGCGATTTCTGGTGCAGTAAATGCAGAAAAAGTACAAATTATGCCAGAACAATTTATGGCTATGGTTCAAATGACTTTGGTTGATGAAGGCATTACAGGTAAAGAAGTAGACGAGTCAATCAAGTCTATGGCAACCAACGAATCTATTCTTCATGTTGCAATGTTCCCACTTAGTGAGCAAATTACTAATGTAACAGGCAAACCATACAGACACTTAAGTATTCACAATATTTGTGATGCAAAGACAGCAGGCCTTATTGCTGATGTTGATGATCGTTTCACAGTTATCCTTCCTTGTAAAATCGCTGTAGTTGAAGGTAAAGATGGCAGAATCAGAATGTTTAGCATGAACCCTGATGTGATGGCTGTATTGAACCTACCACCAGGCCCTAAAGAGATGGCTGAAGCAGTTGCTGCAAAAATGGATGCAATTATAGCTGGCGCTAAAGAAGGTTCTTTCTAGATTCATACTTTAGCTTTACAAAAAAAAGCCTGCAAATGCAGGCTTTTTTTTCGTCTATCAAATCTTGTTTACCTCTTAGCGAGCCTTGCAAGGCTCAACCACCCCAATATCAAAAGCATGCCGCCAATAGGGGTTATAAATACAAGTGTGTAAATCTTAGTAAAGGTGTAAAGATACAAACTGCCTGAAAATAAAACAATTCCAAATACAAATATCCATGTACTTTGCTGA
>QOAH01000139.1 GCA_003978185.1 Candidatus Thioglobus sp. | reverse complement strand
AACTGTGATGGTACGCAGATTATGTCGCACAAGAAATTTAGAGAGTTTATTGAAGATTACGTATAGGTAAAAAATATGAAAGTTTTGGTTATTGGTGCTGGCGGCCGCGAGCACGCCCTAGCTTGGCAGTGTGCGAAGTTTGATGAAGTTGAAGAAGTATTCGTTGCCCCAGGCAATGCCGGTACGCAGTTAGAAGATAAATTGACCAATATTAATATCGGATCAGAAGACATCGATGGACTGATTGCCTTTGTTAAAGATAACCAAGTTGATCTTACCATTGTTGGGCCTGAGGCACCGTTAGTGATTGGCGTGGTTGATCGCTTTCAGGCCGAAGGCTTGGCCATTTTTGGCCCAACCCAAGCGGCATCGAGACTCGAAGGCTCCAAAGCTTTTTGTAAAGATTTCCTTGATCGAAACAACATCCCAACCGCTTACTATGATGTCTTTACCGAGGTAGCGCCAGCGGTTAAATATGTAGAGGAAAAAGGCACACCGATTGTGATTAAGGCCGATGGCTTAGCTGCAGGCAAGGGCGTTATTATCGCCAATACGCAAGCTGAAGCAGTTGAGGCTATTAACGACATGCTCGAAGGTAATCGTTTTGGTGAAGCCGGCTCTCGCGTGGTGGTTGAAGAATTCTTGGTTGGCGAAGAAGCGAGTTTTATCGTCATGGTAGATGGTAAAAATATTTTACCAATGGCCACTTCACAAGACCACAAAGCCCGTGATAATGGTGATAAAGGCCCTAATACTGGTGGCATGGGTGCGTATTCTCCGGCACCAATTGTCACTGATGAGATCTTCCAAAACGTGATGGACAGTGTTATTCGCCCAACGGTTGATGGTATGGCAGCAGAAGGTAATCCATATACGGGTTTTTTGTATGCGGGTCTGATGATTGACCACCAGGGCAATTCTAAAGTTTTAGAATACAACTGTCGATTTGGTGATCCAGAAACCCAGCCAATTATGATGCGTCTTAAATCAAATTTAGCAGAGTTATGTTTGTTAGCAACCAAAGGCCAGCTGAATCAAGCAACTATTGAGTGGGACAATCGTTCTGCGATGGGCGTAGTATTGGCCGCCGACGGCTACCCTAATACTTATCCATCGGGAGAGGTTGTTGGTTTACCAGCTGATCACGATGATGCCAAAGTGTTTCATGCCGGAACAAAGATGGATGGCGACAAGGTTGTTACCAGTGGTGGTCGCGTGCTTTGCGCTACGGCACTCGGTGCCGACACTGAAGAGGCACAGACAAATGCTTATACATTGCTTGAAAAAATCAACTGGCCAACAGCGTACTATCGTACAGACATCGGCTTTAAGGCATTATAGATTTGATTATTGTCGGAGTTGATGAGGCAGGCCGTGGCCCACTCGTAGGCTCTGTAGTAGCTGGCGCAGTTATCCTACCGAATGATTTTGACTTACCAGAGCTAACTGATTCAAAAAAACTCAGCGAGAAAAAACGCGAGATATTGTATGCGTTAATCATTCAACAATGTCAGTGGGCGGTGGGCGAATCCAGCCCTCAAGAGATTGATGAAATCAATATCTTGCAAGCAACTATGCTAGCCATGAAGCGAGCTGTCGAAAATTTAAATATCAAATACGATCAAGTGCTGGTGGATGGTAATCGTTGCCCAGAACTTGAAAACTGCCAATCAATTATCAAGGGGGATTTGACCGAGCCGGTGATTTCTGCTGCCTCGATTATTGCCAAAGTGACACGAGACAGACAAATGGTTGCACTAGATGAGCAGTATCCAGAATATGGTTTTGCCAAGCATAAAGGTTATGGGACAAATGTCCATCTTCAAGCGCTGGCAGAGTTCGGTTCGATCAAACACCAACATCGATATTCTTTCGCACCCGTTAAGCGAGTGCGAATATCAAATTAGAAGCTTGTACCAGTCGTGCCAGTTAATTGATTAATTTTTTCTTGAATTTTGGCTTTTTCTGCTTCCAGATCTGCTTTTTGCTGTTTTAATTTTGCCTTCTTAATCGATTCAGTTACTTGAAGTTTGTCGCGTTTAATCTCAACTGCTGGTCTGGTCTTTAAATAATCAAACAGTCTAACCACTTGTTTAATACCTTTGGCTTTAGTCACTATTTTGACAGCCTTATCAGCCTCACGTTTGGTGACTGCACCCATTAAATAAACTGTTTGTGCTTCAGTCATGACACGCACGTGTGTTGGGTGGAAAACTTCTTGATTCTGAAACATTGCCTCAACCTGCAAGGTAATAGCCGAATCTTTTGCTCTCTTTAATAGGCCACTACTAGATCTGACAGATACTTCATTAAATACTTGTTTAATGGCTGGTGATTGAAGCTTTGCTTGTTTACTAATGTAGGCGCGTAACGCTTTGTTTGGTGCCTCGCCAGTAATAAGTACCGCCTTATTGTAAATTAGAAAATTAAGATGTGCATCATCAAGTTTTGGGTCTTTAGCCGCCCAGGCGGCTAATTGTAAATAAGTAGTTTTGTCATCCAAGATAACACCGGCACTGCGACGATCATTATTAACAGAAATAATAGAACTAACGCTAGATATGCTTTGGATGGCAGGTAGGCAACCACTTAGTAATACAGAATGAACAATGAGTAATACAAGTAAGGCCAATTTTTTCATGTGATTTCCTAAAGCGTGAATGCGTCTTTAATCCAATTGATTTTAGGATATTTTAAATCAGATTCGACACCGACAACATCAAACCGACAGATAAATTCTTGATACTTTGAATGCTGTTGAAGATATTGCTGTGCAGTGCGAATCAGTTTACTTTGTTTGTAGCGATCAACCGTATCAGTGGCTGAACCAAATTGATCATCTTGACGATAACGAACTTCAACAAAAACTAGTGTTTGTTCGGATTTATCAAGCATAATAATGTCTATTTCACCACACTTAGTTAAATAGTTTTGTTCGATCAATCGTAAATCCCGCTCTTGCAAATAGGCAAGTGCTAAATTTTCTGCTTGATTGCCGGTTTGTCGTTTGAAACTAAACATGGTTTATGTCGTTATATATTGTTGCTACGCCGATTGGAAATTTAGATGATATCACCTTTAGGGCGATTGAAGTGCTAAAAACCGTCGATGTGATTTTGGCAGAAGATACACGCCATTCTAAAAGATTATTGAATCATTACGATATCGCCACACCGATGCGTGCGTTTCATGAGCACAATGAAACCCAAAAATCTACTACGATGATTAATGAATTATTAGCAGGCAAGACCATGGCGCTGATTAGCGATGCCGGGACACCGCTGATTAGTGATCCGGGCTATGTGTTGGTGAGTGAGGCCAAAAAAGCAGGGGTTACTGTGGTGCCAATCCCTGGCCCAAGTGCCATTATTAGTGCGTTATCAGCCTCGGGTGTTGCCAGTGATCGATTTAGTTTTTTTGGATTTTTACCCGCCAAACAAACGGCTCGACTCAAGGCCATACAAGCCAGTGCACACCTAGACGAAACCGCGATTTTTTATGAATCTCCTAAGCGCATTCTTGCTTGCTTGTTTGATTTTCAATCCGTGTTGGGCGATCAGCGCGTGGTTTGTTTGGCGAAGGAGCTCACCAAATCGTTTGAAACCATCAAAACGGACGCCTTACCCATGTTGATTGATTATTTACAAGTAGATGATGCACATCAAAAAGGTGAGTTTGTCATATTAATTTCAGGTGTTGATAAAAATAACAAAGTTGAAGGTGAAGAGCAGTTGGATAAAATATTGCCAATTTTACTGAGTGAAATGGGCGCGTCAAAAGCCGCTAAACTAGCCGCTAAAATAACCGGAATTGATAAAAAACATTGCTATCAGCGCGCAATAGACATATAGGAAATTTTTATGGATTACTATACACGTCACATCTTTTTTTGTAACAACGTACGTGAAGACGGCAAGGCTTGTTGTTCACAGCTCGGTGCTAAGCAAATGTATCGCTACGCCAAAGACAAATGCCGTGATGAGGGAAAACTCGGTAAGGATAAAATTGGTGTTAGTGAATCACGCTGTTTGGGTCGATGCGAACATGGCCCAGTGGCGGTGGTGTATCCCGACAACATTTGGTATCAATATATTGATGAAGATGACATTGATGAAATCATTACTAAACATCTCATCGGTGGCACAGCGGTAAAGCGCTTACAAATTGACTAACTTTTGATATAAATCTTGCGTTTTTTGTTCAATATCGAAAATTTCCGAATTATTTTCAATCACATCAGTCGGTAACTCTTTGTTCAAGGCCAAGCGTTGTTCTCGGCTCGCTTGTGCCGAAATCATGGTTTTGGCGAATTTTTCATCCATATTTTCACGTTTTAATAACCTTTTAAGCTGATTTCTCTCACTGCAATCTACCACAATCGCGCGATCGAACAAATTTGTCAAATTTTGCTCTACTAACAAAGGCACTTCAACAACAACTAGTTGAGCATTGAGTTTTTTGATGTCGGTTTGCATTTTTTCCAATATTTTTGGATGCAAAATTTCCTCGATAATTTGTTGACTTGCCCTATTTTTAAACAGCTGTTGACGCAGCGCTTCTCGATTAAGGGTTTTATCATTATTGAGAATGCCTTTGCCAAAGTACGCAACCAATTCAATTAGGCCTTGTGATTTGGACTCAACCACTGTTCTTGCAAGCACATCAAGGTCAATAATTGGCACACCCAATTTTTTAAAAATTTGGCTAACACTTGATTTTCCGCAAGCAATACCGCCAGTGAGTGCAATTTTAAGGGTCGTCATGGCTATTGATTTTATCAACTGTACATATTGAATAGTAACAATATTGTAAGCTAGCTATTGACATTATTGCCAAATATATCGATAATACACGCTCTTTTGGTTATGTAGCTCAGCTGGTTAGAGCACAGCATTCATAATGCTGGGGTCGGTGGTTCAAGTCCACCTATAACCACCATATTCTATAAGGCATTCAGCCTTTTCATTAAATTCAATATTTATTCAGGATTACACTGGGTTTACGTATTGAATTTTTTATTGTATTAACTTGCACCCACTAACTAAAGGGTTTATAGTGGTAATTCATTTTTTATTAGAGGAGTAGGTAATGAAAAAATCAATCTTAATAATAGGTGTTATTGGTGCATTTATTGCTTTGTTGGTTATGCTCCTGCCAAAACCAAAGCCAGCAGACGTGGTAGTTATGTGGCATACTGGTTTGTATAATGCAAATTATGATTTGGTTGAGAAACACACTTCTGTAACTTCGATTGACTACATTAAAAACAAAGGTGGTCTATCAGGGATCATTAAAAACTACCAAGACAGTGCTGACAAAGAAGGTCGTGGATTGATTGAACTCATCAGTCATTCTGTCAATGCTGATAAAGCGATTGTAAATTATAAGTCCTACTATCGAAAAACAGGTGCCACTGTATTTTTTCAAGACACGCTTTTTCTTGAAGATGAGTTATGGAAAGTAGCACCACAATTTTTAATCAAGGCTAAGTGACGTAATCTAAGGAGATTTAAATGAAAGCCCAAGAAGAAATAGACTTTACCAATCCTAAAATACAGTTATTCTAGTCTGTGGGCACTGATAGCTCTCAATCCTACATTATTTGAAATTAAGCGCCTTGATTGAAGCGTAATTTTTGCGTATAATTAGTCAGTTTTTGTTCAAGGAAATTATATGCCATCACGCAGAGATCTAGCAAACGCCATTCGTGCTTTAAGCATGGACGCAGTTCAAAAAGCAAATTCAGGCCACCCGGGTGCACCAATGGGTATGGCGGATATTGCTGAAGTACTTTGGAACGAACACATGAAGTATAACCC
>QOAH01000065.1 GCA_003978185.1 Candidatus Thioglobus sp. | reverse complement strand
TCTAGAAAACGTAGCTTACGTTCGCCGGACACTGTTGAGAAGGCAGATGTACCAATGGTTCGTAAAATGTTACCGTACAGTTAAATAGGAGTATAGAAAATGGCAAGAGTATCAAGAGGTGTGCAAGCGCACGCTAGACATAAGAAAATTTTAAAGAAAGCTAAAGGTTATTACGGAGCAAGATCAAAAGTCTACCGTGTTGCCAAGCAAGCAGTAATCAAAGCGGGCCAATATGCGTATCGTGACCGTCGTCAAAAACGTCGTCAGTTTCGCAGACTTTGGATTGTTCGTATTAACGCTGAAGCGCGTAATAACGGTTTAAGCTACTCAAGAATGATTGACGGTTTAAACAAAGCAGGCATTGAAATCGATCGTAAAGTATTATCAGATATTGCGATTTTTGATAAAGCCGCTTTTGCACAGATTGCAGACCAAGCTAAGGCCGCAATCGCAGCAGCTGCTAAGTAAATCATATAAAAAGGTTGTAGGTTTTCCTGCGGCCTTTTACCAAATTTAATTCTAAAATGATTAACACGATTCTTGATCAAGCTACAGCATCGATCGCTGCAGCAGAAAGCTTAAAAGAGCTTGACGATTTACGAGTCAAGTTTTTAGGTAAAAAAGGTGAACTAACTGCTCTTTTGAAAGGCTTAGGCAAGCTATCAAAAGAAGAGAGGCCTAAAATGGGTGAAGCCATTAATCAGGCAAAAGTTAACCTACAAAACCTATTAACTGATAGAAAAAATCATTTAGAAACCCTGGAATTAGAAAAGCGTCTTTTGAAAGAAAAGATCGACGTTTCTCTTCCAGGTAGAAATGTTGAGATGGGTGGTTTACACCCAGTCACCATTACTTTAAATCGTATTCAGTCCCTATTTGCAAAAAATGGCTTCGAAGTAGAAGTGGGCCCTGAGATTGAAGACGATTTCCATAATTTTACTGCGCTTAATATCCCCGAGCATCATCCGGCGCGTGCCATGCACGACACCTTTTATTTTGATGAAAGCACGGTCTTAAGAACGCATACTTCCCCAGTGCAAATTCGCACCATGGAAAACAAAAAACCACCACTGCGCATTATTGCGCCGGGTCGAGTTTATCGCTGTGATTCTGATATCACGCACACACCAATGTTCCACCAGGTCGAAGGCCTGATAGTCGATAAAGATGCTAATTTTGCTCAGCTTAAAGGCTTGTTGATTGATTTCTTACGTGCTTATTTTGAAAAAGAAGATCTTCAAGTGCGTTTTCGTCCTTCTTACTTCCCTTTTACTGAACCTTCAGCAGAAGCCGATATCGAATGTGTTATCTGTGGTGGTGAAGGCTGCCGTGTTTGTAAAAAAACGGGCTGGTTAGAGGTGTTGGGTTGCGGTGTTGTACACCCCAATGTTTTAAATTCAGTTGATGTTGATGCAGAAGAATTCACCGGCCTTGCCTTCGGTATGGGCGTGGAGCGTTTAGCAATGCTTAGATATGGCGTGAATGATCTTAGACTTTTCTTTGAGAACGACATTCGTTTCTTAAAACAATTCAAATAAGCGCAGAATATGAACGTATTATCATCTTGGTTGAGAGAATGGGCAAACCCTAAGGTAGGCGATAACGAGCTTGCCGAGAGCTTAACTATGGCTGGTCTAGAAGTGGATGGCATTGAGAGCGTCGCCCCAGCTTTTAGCAAGGTAGTTGTTGGTCAGGTTGTTAGTTGTGAAAAACACCCAGATGCTGATAAATTGAACCTATGTCAAGTTGATGTAGGTAAGGGTGACACCTTGCAAATTATTTGTGGTGCTAGCAATATTCGTGCCGATCTAAAAGTGATTGTTGCAACCGTTGGTGCTAAATTGCCCGGTGGCTTAAAAATTAAAAAAGCTAAATTACGTGGCGTTGAATCATTCGGTATGATTTGTTCAGATTCAGAGCTCGGCATGTCAGAATCTTCAGACGGCATTACCGAGCTAGATGATGACGCGCCTATTGGTCAAAGCATTAGAGAGCATCTTGATTTAGATGACAACATTATTGAGCTGGATATCACCCCAAATCGTGGTGATTGTTTTTCTGTATTGGGTGTAGCGCGTGAGGTTTGTGCTAATTACAACCTATCACTTGAGATGCCAACCTTTGAGGTAGCTTCAACAATTAACGAAACAATAAATGCCAGTGTTAGCAACACACAGGCCTGCCCTAAATACTTAACTAGAGTTGTAAAAGGTATTGATAACACAGTGGCAACACCACAGTGGATGGTTAAAAAATTAACACGTTCTGGTCAAGCGCTACATTCTCCAGTGGTTGATATTACTAACTTCGTATTGCTTGAGTTAGGTCAACCAATGCATGCCTTTGATTTATCGAAAATCAGTGGCGATATCAACGTTAGAATGGCCAGTGACGGTGAAAAAATCGAACTATTAAACGAGCAAACATTAGCGCTTAAAGCCGATACTTTGGTTATTGCAGACGATGCCAACGCATTAGCTATTGCCGGCGTTATGGGTGGTATGTATAGTGCTACACAGACAAACACAACAGATATTTTATTAGAGAGTGCGTTTTTTGAGCCGGTGTCTATTGCTGGTAAGGCTAGGAATTACGGCTTACATACCGAGTCTTCATTGCGTTTTGAGCGTGGTGTTGATTTCAACATGACGCACACAGCAATGCAACGCGCCACCCAACTAGTCATTGAAATTTGTGGCGGTCAGGCTGGCGATATTAGCGAATGCATTGATGACTCTACATTGCCAGCACTCAGCCCGATTACCATCACTAAAGCCAAAATTCAGAAGATTCTTGGCTTTGAGCTTGAAGCAGAATGGATTGAAGAAAAATTTACCAGCCTTGATTTTGAAATCAGTAGCAAAGACCATGAATCGTGGACGATCATCCCGCCAAGTTTCCGTTTTGATATTCGCATACCTGCAGATTTAATTGAAGAGCTAGCGAGACTCTATGGTTATGATAAGTTACCAGTACAAAAACTCTCTTTAGATGCCAATATTAATGCCATCTCAGAATCAGTAATTGATAAATATGATATCGCTCAAGGCTTGGTTAATCGTGGCTATCAAGAGGTAATTACTTATAGTTTTGTCTCAGAGCAGTACCAAGATTTGATCGATCCAAGTGCGAAAAAAATTACCTTGAGTAATCCAATATCAGCCGATATGTCGACCATGCGCTCATCGCTTTGGGCGGGGTTATTACAAACAGTTGAATCAAATCAGAGGCGTGGCCATACCAATGCTAGATTTTTTGAGATAGGATTGTGTTTTGAGGGCATTAAGGCTGAGGAGCAATCACAAAAAATTGCAGGTGTAATTACTGGTAATCGTTTTGATGATCAGTGGTCGAATGAGACACAAGCACTTGATTTTTATGATATTAAATCTGACGTTGAGTCATTACTGTCATTAACGACTAATACATTTACCTTTAAAGCTGCCGAGCATCCTGCCCTTCAAAAGGGGCAAACAGCGCAAATCTTATTAAACGACAACGCCGTGGGTTGGGTGGGTACATTAGCACCCCATGCGCAAAAGCAATTGTCTTTATCAAAATGCTATTTGTTTGAATTAGATTTAGCCAGCATGCAACAAGGCAGTGTTGCTAAGTACCATGCATTTTCTGCCTATCAAAAGGCAGCGCGAGATATCGCACTGGTTATTGATGAAAATATTCCAGCAAATGATCTAATTACTAGTATTCGCTCACTCAATCAAACTTATTTGGTTGATGTTAATTTGTTTGATGTTTATGCCGGTGAGAACATCGAATCTGGCAAGAGGAGTGTTGCACTTAATTTGAGCTATCAATCGGTTGAGGAAACTCTTAGCGATGATCAAGTTAACGCCCAAGTGTCAGAAGTGCTAGCGCTGATGCAAACAAAATTTTCAGCAACCCAAAGATAATGTCAGTTACTAAGAAAGACATTGCCGATTTATTGGTTGAAAAAATTGGTGTGACGCATAATCAGGCCTTATCTATTACTAATGATTTTTTTGACGCGATTAAAAAATCGCTAGCCAAAGGTGAATCAGTGAAGTTATCTAGTTTTGGTAACTTTATTGTCAGAGAGAAGTCAGCCAGACCGGGTAGAAACCCTAAGACAGGCGAGCAAGTCATGATTTCAGCCAGAAAAGTGGTCACCTTTAAAGCAGGGCCAAAACTTAAAAAATCAACCCAAATGGGCGCTTAAGTTTAATTCTGAAATAGTGCTCATACCCCGCAAGGGGGTACAAGTGATAGGGTGGTGAACTTTCTTATACTATCAAGCAATGATAGTTAATTTATTTATTCTGAGATAGCACTCATAAAGCCTTTGAGTACTGGCATAGATTTGTCGATTAACTCTTGATTTTGCTCTTCATTTCTAACCTGATCTTCTAAAAGCTTATCTGTTTCTTTAAGTGTGACTTGGTAGTCGTCATCAAATTCAAACGCAATAAAATAAAAACCTTTACCTTTGCTTCTGGTTGAGTGGATCGCTAAGAAGTCAGTTTCCCATGAAAGTTCAGCTTGGTAAGTTGCCGATGAGTCGGTGTCGTCCTTTTGCACTAGGATGATTGTGTTGCCAAAATGAAAAATAAATTTATCTGCACTACAGCTCGAAGCCGGCTTAATTTGCAATTCACCAGAGCTTAATGCATCTGCAATTTGCTTGAGTTGCGGTCCAGTTAGTTGTAAGTATTTCGCATCTAAGTAATCATTGATATTAGAATCTGGATGATTGTTTTCTAAGAATTTAACCAGTTTTTTTAGCATAGCACTGTCTTTTAAGAAAAAGACGACATTATACCCGATTAGCGTATTTTAAGACCGGTCGAGTGAGTCTGCGTATTTGATAGCGTATACGTCAAAGATGCTGATCGCCATGGCGGCAATAATTGGTCCGATAAATAAACCCAGGACACCAAACTGCATGATGCCAGCAAGTGTCGATAATACGGTAATTAGCGTATGGTCTAATGCGCTAGACTGATTTGAACTTTTTGAGAATTTTTGAATAATCATTGGTCGTACAAAATGATCAATAACTGTGCCGATTAGTACCGCACCAAACAGCACAATAATCATTGCATCAGTGGTTTGCCCTTGCGCATACAGATACAAGCTCAAAGGCAGCCAAATAATCAAACCACCGAGCACTGGGATGAAGCTAGCCAAGGCCATGGCGATACCAAAGTATAGCACAGGCAGGCCAACTATCATCACGCCTATAGAAAACACTGCACCTTGTAATAGCGCAATGATAAAGACGCTACCTACCAGGGTAATGGATAAGTTTGAAAATTGATTGAATAAGATATCATCCAAATGGTTTTCTAGCGGTGATAAATCTTTAAGTCGTTTCACTGTATTCTTGCCATCGATATAGAAGTAATAGAGCGAGAAGACAGTCACAATTAAGAAGAAGATAAAGTAAGAAGACAGCGACATAATGCTCTTTAAAATTACCACAGAGAAGTCTTTAGTACTGATTAAAAGGCCTTCCATATTGTTACTAAGTGCAGCATTTAAAGTCACTTTAAGTGAATCAGATAAGGGCAAACCAGAAACGGTTTGATGAAGTATTTGGTTGATTTGTTTGCTGTCAAAATCAGTATTAATGGTTTGAATCAGTGCCGAAATCTCTAATCCACTAATCAGTAGAATATAACCTAGCGGTAGAATCAACACAACGGTAACTAGTAGTGTTGTCAAAAGCGCAGCATTAGAATCTGAGAATTTTTGTTGGAATTTATTGTATTGTTTGAAGGTTGCAACTGCAATAAGCAAGGCTAAAAATAGCGCAGGAATAAACGGGGTAAATAACCATAACAAGCCACCAATGGCTAAGACTAGTAAGCTGAGCATAAAGCCGTGTTCGTAAGGTGTATTCATAAGTTTTCCATTTTTATAACGGTGTGAGCCACCTCTTCGTAAGGGTGTGCAAATTTCATTGCTTCAATCACCATCTGCAAGTTGTCATCCACACACATCATTTCAACTTTATATTCTTCAAT
>QOAH01000099.1 GCA_003978185.1 Candidatus Thioglobus sp. | reverse complement strand
CATTAAAGCTGGTCTGGTCATTAAGTTTTTATTCTTGCCTGATGGTGAAGATCCGGATACTTTGGTTAAAAAAGAATCTACCAAGGCTTTTGAAGCACGCATTGACAAATCTCATACCTTGTCAAAATTTTTATTTGATCATGTTAAAGCAGAAATAGATTTTGACACCATTGAGGGAAAAACTTTATTTTTAGAGAAGGTCTCAGTATTGATTAACCAAGTCAATTACGAAATTTACCAACAACAGCTAATTGATGGGGTCGCCCAAGTGGTTGGGCAAAGTGTTGACCAAGTTCAAACTATTTTCAAACAACAGTCTGAGCAAGCGATATCAACATCTTTTGACACAATCCCAGTTATTGACAATGAGCCGCAGATGCCTGATTTCTCAGATTTTTCTGATGATTATCAAGCGCCAAATCCAACCCCTAAAGAGAATAGCGCAGTTAAAGCGCTGATGTCTAGAATGATTAGTTTACTACTTAATTACCCAGTGCTCGCTGATGGTACGGTTGAAGTGAGAGTTAGGAATATTAAAAGATCAGAGGTTTTGTTAGAATTGGTGCGCTCAGCACAAATGGATGAGAACATCTCTCAAGAGAATTTAATTAAACCTTTTCAAAATAAATCTGGTATTTATGATCGCTTACAAGAATTATGTAGATTGGTGCCACATTTAAGTGAAACACAAGCTAAAGATGAATTTTTGTCTGCATTGACTGCGGCTGAAAAGCGTCAAGAAAGTGCTAAAATAAAAGCTGAAATTTTCAGCGCTGATACGCTTGAAGCACAGCAAAAAATCATGGAAGGTATTCAAAAAGGTTAGTGATCTATTTTTTTCTTATTAGTTTTAATAGATTGATCGCTACTTAAAATATTTTCCATTGCTTTTCTAAATGTCATGGCTGCAGAATTTGATCCTTCACATTTTCCTCTATTGTTAGAGTTGTAATAATTGTAACATCTTTTAGGGTGATCCAATCTGACAGCCATGATGTATTTTGGTTTTTCAACTGGCACAAATCCAGTAAAGAAAGTTCGTTTGGCACCTTTCTTGTTATAAGATCCATTAATGACCATTTCTGCCGTACCGGTTTTACCCGCTACATCATAACCTTTAATTCGTGCTCGATACCCAGAACCCTTCCATGTAACGACAGCATCCAACAGTTCAGCAATTCTATGGGTTGCTTCTTTACTAAAGACTTGTGTCTTTTCATCAAATAGGATAGCATTTTTTAGTAGTTTTAAAGGCGGAATAGAGCCCTCATTAGCAAAGACTAAATATGCTCTTGCTAGCTGCGCTAGATTTGTTTCCATCGGTCCATGACCAAAAGACAATGTTCGTTTATCAGCCAGCCCCCAGGAGTCAAAGTGCCTTAAAGAGCCAGAATTTTCAATACTTGGTATCAAGCCAAGTGGGCGCCCAAATCCAAGCTTTTTCCACGTATTGTACATGTCTTCTTTATTTAGTCTTTCAGAGACATTGATAGTCCCTAGGTTGTGTGATTTTTGTAAGATTTTCTTAATTGTCATTTGCTTATATTTACCATCAGGCTTGATATGGCCGATTCGCTTAGTGACATCAATTAATTCATCTTCAGTGGCCCTAATCTTCCCTTGGTCAAGCGCCAAAAGCATGGTAAACGGCTTCATAGTTGATCCAGGCTCTACTTTATCGGAAAGCACACGATTGCGATAATTTTCAGCATTGTAGGTGGATTTTTCATTAGGATCATCTGCAGGATAATTAACCATAGCCAGGATTTCACCATTTGGCGCTAGTATGATTGCTGACCCAGAATCGGCGTTATGATAAGTGACTGATTTTTTAATGGCAGCATATGCATGGTATTGAATATTAGAGTCAATGGTCAGTTCTATATTCTCTCCATGTTTTACCTTTTTGGTCATGACAGGATTAAAATATGACCCTTGAGACTCTTGGTCAAAATTTAATTGCAATATACCGTTTTGACCAGCAAGAATATGTTCAAATTCACGTTCAATGCCAGACGCGCCTTGTTTATCATGATTAATCCGCCCAAGCAAGGGTGCTAATGAGGCGGATTTTGGATAATATCGTCGCGTATCTTCTTCTAGCTCAACGCCATTTATTCTCCTTGTTTTACAATTTGTATAGGATACATAAGTAGGATCATCTTTCTTGAGGTTGGCTATTACTAAAGCCCTGTCCAGTAATCCAAGTTTTACTTTTTTTTGTTTTGTTGTGCAAACTTCTAGTTTGATCTTTTTGAGATCATTAAGGTTTTCAAGGATTGGACTGGTTAGTTCTAAATTTTTTCTAATAATTAGGTGCTTTCTACCTGCCTTTCGATTTAGTTTCTTTGCAATAGCTGAGCGTAATTCTTTTTCAGGTATTTCAAGAGCTTCTGCTAATTTTGGAATGAACTCTGGTTGTACTTGGGTTGGGTCTAAGTTTACTTTTTTTAAGATAAGATTACTGGCC
Organism: Candidatus Thioglobus sp.; assembly: GCA_003978185.1. The sequence goes on along the minus strand of QOAH01000099.1, from coordinate 4,394 downwards.
AACACATTGCCATTTCTATCCAATATATCCCCTCTACGAGCCTGATTTCGAACTTTGTCATCAGCCTGTTTATTGCCTTTTTCTTGTATTGATATATCGCCTGCATGAAGTTGGTTGATAGTTACAATTCGATAACCAAAAACAATTAAAAACAAGATAAAAAAGTATTTAATAAAGCCTTGCCTGTACCAGTAGTTTTGCACTCTTCGAGAAACAATAGAGGTAGAGATCTTAAAAGGTTTTTTTTTGGTTACAAGAATTTTATCTCTCCTGTTTTTGGCGTTTTCATTTGTAATTTTTCAAGCGCAATGTCTTGGATTTCTTTGCCACTTATTTGTTTAGAATGCTCAGTTAGGAGTTGTTTGTGTAATGCCATCATTCGTTGGTTTTCAACTTGAACTGCGTTATATTTATGATATAAAAGATAGTTCTGTTGGTGCCAACTTACCGTATAAAAAGACAAGATAATAATGCTAATAATCAATACCATGTTGAGTTTAGCAACATGGTTGAGACGGTTTAGCATGGAGTGGTGTCTAAAGTGGTTCTTTTCGCTATTCTCAATATGGCACTTCTAGATCGTTTGTTATTTTGCACTTCTACTTTACTGGCAAATTGCTTGCCTAAATCTTTAAATATGGTTTGCTGAATGTCACTATTCATGACAGGCAATCCTTTAGGTAGTTGCTTTTGTTTAGAGTACTTTTGAATGAATTGTTTAACAATTCGATCCTCAATAGAGTGAAAACTAATAATACTAAGCCGCCCTTCGGGTGCTAATAATTCAATACTTTGTTCTAATGTTTCAGCCAGTTGTTTCAACTCTTGATTGATAAAAATTCTAATTGCTTGAAACGAACGCGTTGCAGGGTGTTTGTTTTTTTTGGTTCTAACCACGCCAGCAATAATATTGGCGAGTTGTAAAGTTGTTGTAATCGCTTGATCTTGTTGCACTCTTTTAATTGCACTGGCAATATGGCGGCTTTTTCTCTCTTCACCAAATTCATAGATAACATTGGCAATCTCAACTGCATCGGCATTTTCTAGCCACTGTGCTGCGCTGATACCACTGGTTTGGTCCATACGCATATCCAGCGGCCCATCTGTATTAAAACTAAAGCCACGATCAGCATTGTCTAATTGTGGTGATGACACACCTAGGTCCATCAAAATGCCATCGATTTTTCCGGATAAATTTCTCTCGCTTAATATTTCACCCATATGAGTGAAAGCACTGTGAATAACGGTGAGGCGGTCATCATTAAAGTTTTCTTTAGCAAATTCAACGGCATGGATGTCCTGATCAAAAGCGATAACCGAACCTGATTTGTCTAATTTATCTAGGATGCCCTGTGTATGTCCGCCTCGACCAAACGTTGCGTCAATGTAGATACCGCCCGTTTTTATGTTAAGTGCATCGATTGACTCGGTAAACATCACTGACTGGTGATGATTGGAGATCATAGCGATAATTGGGTAATTTCTGGCGGGACTTCTTCTTTTTTGCTGAGCGAATCAAGACTTGTTATTTGCTTATGCCAAGCATCTTCATCCCACAACTCGAAGTTATGACCTTGACCGCTTAGGATTATTCTCTTATTGAGTTTGGCGTATTCTCTTAACGTTGCTGGAATTAGAATACGGGATGCTTTATCGAGCTCACAATCAGTCGCATGACCAATGAGTTTGCGTTTTAAGCGTTTTGTATGGATGTTAAGCGAAGGTAATGCACTTACCTTGCGCTCAAGATTTTGCCAATCTCCCAAAGGGTAAAGTAGCAAACAATTGTCGTCTGGGTGGATACTGAGCACCATCTGACCTGCGCAAGTCTTGTCGATTTGCGCTTGATGACGCGTTGGAATTTTTAGCCTTCCTTTTGCATCAATGGTTAGACTGTGAACCCCCCTGAACATTTTCTCTTCCCCAAGATCTTTGTTTATTAAGCAACAGCAAAAAAGCTAATTGCTAAGATGACTGCTGATGATGCGTAAATAAGTGTTTGCAAAGTTGTTTCCATGTTTCCCCATAGTGGTGATTAAAATTATTAACTCCTCAAGTCAATAAAATACATTTTATACCACTTTGTTACACTTTGAACCACATTTATTACAAATATTTTGTTAAGCAATGATTCTTCGAATAAGTGGATCGGCTTAGGTGTTATTTGATATGATTACAGTTATAAAAGATTGATGCAAAAGGAAATAATATGAAATTGGTTTACGTATTACGAGGTCAAATTAATTATTTGTTTTATCGATGGATTACACGTCCTTTAATTTTTTTGTGGGAAGCGGAAACTGCGCATAACAAGCTTAAGCAATTTGGCCTACTGTTTACTTCTAATGTTGTAGGTCGACGCTTATTAAAAGCTTTGTTTTATTACCAACACACAAGTCTCAACACCACGGTTGATGGCATCAAATACGATAATCCAATTGGCCTTTCAGCCGGCTTCGACAAAGATGGTGAGCTCACTGATGCCTATCCACTTATTGGTTTTGGCTTTGCTGAATTAGGCTCTTTTACTGGTGATGTATGTCCAGGAAATCCAGGTGTAGGTAGGCGTTTATTCCGTTTGGTTAAATCTAAATCAATCTTAGTTTGGTACGGACTTAACAACCAAGGTGCTGAGGCGATTGCGAAAAGGCTTAAAGACAAAAAATTTAAGATACCCATTGGTATCAGTGCTGCCAAAACTAACAATGCTGCCAGTTTTGATTTGCAAGATTCGATTGATGATTATTTAAAAACAGTGAGTGAGTTTAAAGATATTGGCAGCTATTACACCATTAATATTTCTTGTCCAAACACCCAAGACGGCGAACCTTTTGTTGATCAAAAAAATTTAGATGCATTACTTAGTGCGCTGGATAAAGTCAAACAAGAAAACAAACCGGTTTATATAAAAATGGCTGCCGATTTAGAGGTAGATGAAATTAACACAATTGTAGATGCTTGTTTAAAGCACAAGGTAGATGGCTTGGTACTCACCAACTTAACCAAACCATCAATGAGTGATGAGTATCTTAAGGAAGAGTTAACTTTTGATAAAGGTGCACTTAGTGGTTTACCAGTGCAACGTATTTCAACGGAAGTTGTGCGTCATGTTTATCAAAGAACGCGTGGAAAGATTACCATTATCGGTGTGGGCGGTGTGTTTAGTGCAGACGATGCTTATGAGAAAATCACCTCTGGGGCTAATTTAATCGAACTAATTACCAGTATGATTTTTGAAGGCCCGCAAGTGGTCGGTGAAATTAATCGTGGTTTGGTTGAATTACTTAAAAAAGACGGATTTTCATCAATCGAAGCTGCGGTAGGGTCGCGAAATCCATTACTTTAAATTTCATTAATTAAACTTTTGATAACTTGAGCAGAAGCATCAAAAGCTTTTTGCTCATCAACGGTAAAGTCTAGCTCAACAATCTTCTCCACCCCATTTTCACCTAACACCACAGGTACGCCAATGGCGATATCGGTTTGTCCGTATTCACCTTCGAGCATGGTAATGCATGGTAATAGTCGATGCTTATTATGTACTATGGCTTCCACCATTATGGTCACTGCAGCACCTGGGGCGTCATAGGCACTGGATTTTTGTTTGAGATTGAGGATTTCTGCACCCCCATCACGAGTGCGCTGAATCAAATTATCAATGGTATTTTGGTCAAGTAAGTGTTCAATTGAAATACCACTAACTGTGGTGAATCTTGGCAATGGCACCATGGTATCGCCATGACCACCGAGCACCATGGCTTGAATATCATTAATAGAGTAGTCTGTCTCCATGGCGATAAAGCTAGACATTCTCATCGAGTCTAAAATACCGGCTTGCCCTATAATGCGGTTGCGTGGCCAATTGGCTTTTTTAATAGCGTAGTAGGTGAGTACATCGACTGGATTAGACACCACAATTACGTAGGCATCTGGCGCATGTTTGATGATGCCATCCATAATCTGGTCAATAATTTTAAGATTAATAGTTAAAACATCAGCGCGATCCATGCCTGGTTTGCGTGGCATACCAGCAGTAATAATGACAATGTTAGAGTCTTTAATGTTGGCGATATCACTTGTGCCAATAAGGTCAGCATCAAAATGATAAACAGGTGAAGTTTCTTGAATGTCAAGTGCCACACCTTTGGCGTATTGTTCATCAAGGTCAATGAGTACGATTTGCTGTGCTAGTTTTTGAATGGCAAGCATTTGTGCGGTACTTTCACCCACTCGGCCAGCACCGACAATACTGATTTTATTAACCATGGCAACCTCCGTCTAATGCTTATATAATATATTGCTTATCGTATTAACAATATTAACCCAAAATGAGTGAAGAATTCCACAAATTAGCACTTGATTATCACAAGGGTGAGCGCCCTGGAAAGATCTTT
>QOAH01000141.1 GCA_003978185.1 Candidatus Thioglobus sp. | reverse complement strand
TTATTTTACAGTAAATTCTCAAGCTGTTGCACGAACGCAGATCGCTCTATATTAAAGGCACCCAAGCTTTTCAGATGAGGATTTTCTACTTGGCAATCAATCAGTTGATAACCGGTATTCTTTAATAGATATACTAAAGCTACTTTCGATGCGTTACTTGCACAAGAAAACATTGACTCACCAAAAAACACTTTGCCAATTGCCACGCCATACAAACCACCTATCAATTGATCATCCTCGTACACTTCAATAGAGTGCGCATGACCTTGATGATGTAATTGAATATAGGCTTGCACCATGTCATTATCAATCCAAGTACTGTCTTGCTCCTTACGTTTGATGTTTTTACATTGATGAATTACTTGTTCAAAATGCGTATTCATGCGAACTTCAAAACGATTACTACGAAGCACTTTATCTAAACTTTTTGAAACATGTAGCGTGTCTTTGGTGATCACCATCCTAGGATTTGGGCTATACCATAACACAGGCTCACCTTCACTATACCAAGGAAAGATGCCCTGTCGATAGGCACTTAATAAACGCTCAGTTGACAGGTCACCACCAATGGCAATTAAACCATTCGGCTCATCTAAGGCTAATTCAACATCAGGAAATGGAACGGTTGGTGAGTGAAGAATAAATTCTTCTGGAATATTGATCACGTGTTTTGCTTGCTTATAGCCCCTTTAGCCATATACAGTGCTGCAATGGTCCTAGCTTCGGTCAGATCTTCGTTATAAACCAGCTCTTCTAAATTAGACAGCTTGTGCTCAACCACTTCTAATGGCTCGGGCTCATCACCTTCAGCACTTGCTTCATATAATTCCTGCGCTAGAATAATGTGGGTAATGTTAGATTGATAACCAGGCGCAAGCGTCATGGTTTTTAAAAAAGTCAACTTGTTTGATCCGTAACCAATTTCCTCCATCAACTCACGATTGGCTGCATCAAGTGGCGCCTCCCCTGCGTCAATCTTGCCTTTAGTCAGCGCCAATTCATAGCGATCTGTACCGCCAGAATATTCATAAATCATCACCACTGTGTCATCATCTAGCATGGGAATCACCAGAACAGCGCCATTTCCAGGTGGGTTTAAACGCTCATACTGACGCCTTTCACCATTGGAAAATTCCAAATCCAAACTCTCAATGTTAAAAACACGTGTGGTAGCAAGGGTTTCAATCTTTAATATCTTTGGTTTTTTACGCATAGTAACATTATGCCATTGATTAAAGAAACAACACTATCAATCTACTTGGTTTGGCACGACAATTAGCACATGAAGGCCCGACAAAATCATTGCTGCAGATGCCAATAAAAATGGCGCTGTTAAAACCTGTGTCATCTGTGCAACTATTCCCAGCGTCAGCGCTGCTACTGCATAGCCAAAATCACGCCAAAATCTGTAAATCCCTAACAGGGTTCCTCGAGATTCTACTGGTGCAAAATCTGCCACTGCAGCACCTAATGTTGGGTACAGCATTGCCATACCAGCACCTATAATTCCAGCCTCAAGTGTCCACAAAAACACGCTATTGGTATACGGCATACTCAATAGTCCAAGACCACACGTCCACATGCCACTAACGATAAGCACCTTGCGTCCAATTTTGTCAGACAAGGGTCCTGTGATCAATTGGGAGCCGCCCCATACAAGCGCATATACAGAAACAATTGCACTGCCCTCAATTAAAGTTAAATCTTTAGACAAGAAGAATACGGGTAAAAATATCCATACCATGGCATCGGTGAATTTCTCTATCAATCCAGCTTGGTTTAAAGACAATAGAGTTTTATCATTCCAGCTCGCTTGAATGAATGCTTTTGCAAGACTTTGATGAGCAACGGCAGGCGCATCTCCACGATGCATTCTTGCCCAAGGCATGGTTTCCTGAATTGACCATATAGAAGATATCAAACCAATAATAATAACAACAACACCAAATACAAACAACCCTTCTCTTGCACCGTACAACTCCACAATATACGCCGTAACGACACCTGCTATTGCTACTGCAGCATAACCAGAAAATTCATTAATGCCATTAACCAGTCCTTTTTGATTTAAGCGTGCCAAGTCTAGCTTGCTATTAATAGTCATTGACCAGCACAATCCTTGATTAACACCCAATAACAATGTCGCTGCCACAATCCAATTCCAATTTGGTGCATACAAAATCATAAATGGAATTGGAATGGCTACAATCCACCCTGTAATTAACACTTTTTTTCGACCATACAAATCACTAAGCCTGCCAGCTGTTAAATTCATAATAGCCTTCACAATACCAAACACCACAACAAAAGAGGTGAGCAATAAAAACTGTTGACTACCTAAACCAAATTCAGTATCTGCAAGTCCTGGTATAACGGTTCTGGTCATGCCAATTGTAAGTCCGACAAGGAACACCTGTATTAACTGGAATATTATCTGCGTCTTATTCTCTGCTATACCGTGCTTAATAGTTACTTCATTCATTTTGAATTATTTAATAGTTGCATTGTTTACTATTATATGCAATAATTCAATTAATTGATTGAATAAGTAAATATATTTATGCCCTCTATTAAGCTACTATTAAATGAGCAATTATCGCTAATAGCAAAGAGTCTATCCTCCCCGCAAAGACTGGAAATATTAGAGTACTTATCACAAGCAGAGCGCAGTGTAGATGACCTTAGTAAACTATCAAATTTAAGCATTGCTAATACGTCACGTCATTTACAAGTTTTAAAGCAAGCAGCATTAGTGTCGGTTAGACGAGAAGGTCAAAAGCGTTTCTATAGAATTACTGGCAGCGATGTAACCAACTTAATTTCCAGCCTTCGCACAACTGCTGAAATACATGTGGCTGAGGTTGAACGATTAACACAAACTTACTTAGACAAAAAAGATGACCTAGAAGCAATTGATGCTTCGGAATTAATAGAAAGAACCAAGCATAACGAAGTGACCGTTTTAGACATTCGTCCAGTAGAAGAGTTTAATGCGGGTCACATACCTAATGCTATCAACATACCGCCAGACGAAATCACAAAAAGAATAAAGCAAATTAATAATAATAAAGACATTGTTGCCTATTGTAGAGGGCCATATTGTTTATTTGCATATGATGCAATCCAAGCATTAAGAAAGAATGGATTTAATGCCCAAAGACTAAAAAATGGCTATCCAGAATGGAAAGCTGCTGGACATCCAACACAACGATACTAACAAGAGGAAAGATATGTTTCTAATACAAAGACAAGCGCCTAGTGATGCTTCATCACTATCATATTTATATGGATGTGGAGGAAAGGGTAAAGCGATCGCTGTTGACGTGCATCAAGAAGATGTTGATTGGTTTATCGAGCAGGCCAAAATAAAGGATGTTGAGATCAATTATATTATTGACACGCATATTCATGCTGATCACGTTTCTGGCGGTAAAGAATTAGCCAAAAAATGCAAAGGAGCCTACCTGTTACACGAGTCTTCTCAGCCAAACTTTGATTTTGAACCGCTGCAAGATGAACAAATACTCACTTCTGGCAATGTCAGCACTAAAATTATCCACACGCCTGGTCATACGCTAGACAGTATTTGCCTACTTGTATCTGATACCAGACGTGCCAATGAGCCTTGGTTTTTAATCTCTGGCCACACTATATTTGTTGGTAGCGCTGGAAGACCTGATTTACGTGGCCAAGAAGAAAAAATGGCCGGAATACTATACGACTCAATTTTTGAGAAAATACTAACCTTGCCAGATCATGTGGAAATTTATCCAGGTGCACAAGCAGGTAGTGTTTGTGGTGCTGGATTATCTGCAAAACCTTGTTCTACTATTTCTTTTGAAAAGCGATTTAACAACTCGTTAAAGGACAATAAAAATGACTTTATCAAAGATATATTAGACAATATCCCACCTAGACCAATCAATATGACAAATATTATCGAACAAAATATTCAATAATAGATACAGTACAATACTTATATACACATACCACCCAAGGAAAAATACATGAAACCACTAATAATAATATTTACACTAACACTTTCAACACTGAGTAACGCTTGGACAATTGAAGGTTATGGTGATTACAAATTTGAAGCAATTAATGAAAGTGTTTATGTAATTCACGGTCCATTGGATGAGCCAAGTGCTGCAAACAAGGGTTTCATGAATAATCCTGGCATGGTGATTGGTGCCGATGGTGTTATTGTTATTGATCCTGGTGGTAGTTATCAGACTGGCAAAAGAGTTGTTGGTGAAGTTGCAAAAATTACTGACAAGCCAATCGTGGCAGTATTCAATACTCACGTGCATGGTGATCATTGGCTAGGCAATCAAGCGATTATAGAGCAATACCCAAATGCTAAAATTTATGCACACCCACAAATGATTGCAGAGGCAAAAGAAAGTGAAGCTGAATTTTGGATCGATCTTATCGAGCGTTTAACCGAAGGTGCTTCAAAAGGCACAGTAGCTGCTTATCCTACCGACACAACATCACACCTTCAAATTATCAACATAGGGTCAGAACAATTTAGAATTCATAATCCCACGGCAAAAGCACACACAACTACTGATATTATGATTGAGCACGTCGGCAGCAAAACCTTATTTACTGGTGACAACGATATGATTAATCGTTTAGGGGGTTTTGGTGGAACATCTAATATGCATAGTAATATCAAGCTCTTACGTTATGTGATCAATCTAAAAATGAATCAATATGTACCAGGCCACGGTCTATCAGGAAATGCAGATAACGCGGTAAAACCATACTTAGATTATTTACTTATTCTCCAAGAGGAGGCTCAAAAAGGCTACGCAGAAGATTTAGCTGATTATGAAATTAGACCGGCGATACTTAAAAGACTAACCGAATACAAAGATTGGCACAGTCTTGATAGTAATCTTGGTATGCACATCAACAGAATGTTGTCAGAAGTAGAAGAACTAGATTTATAGCAACTCTACTATGCCAGTGTCAATATCATAGTAAGCTGGCACAATTGTCAACTTCCCGTCTTCTACCATTTCAGGAAAATGTGCGCCCGTTTGTTTAAGTTCTTCTACCACATTGCTAACATTGGCCAAGGTTACGTTTTCAATCAAATTTCCAGGTTGACCTTTCGCTTGATTAAAAGCTGAGTTTAGTGCAAAAGTTAGACTAGGCAAATGCCCTTCAAGCTGTTCGTTTGTACAAGTTGCTTGTACTGCGCCACATTGCGAATGCCCCATTACCATTACCAATGAAACACCAACATGGAGTACCGCATATTCAATACTCGCTACAATCATTTGATCAAGCACATTGCCTGCCACGCGTACGACATACAAATCACCCAAACCTTGGTCAAATACTACTTCGGGTGGCACACGAGAATCAGAACAACCTAGAATAATGGCAAATGGATGTTGACCGTGTTTAAGTTCAAAACGGCGCTCGCTAGATTGGTCAGGATGAATAAGGTGCGAGGCAACATAGCGCTTGTTGCCTTCCATTAGTTTTCTTAGATGTTTGTTATTTGCAACAATGTCTTTCATAAAGACAGATTGTAACGCAAAACTAGCAACTCACTGCCAATAATGAAAATTTGCGAAATTTTTAATAGGAGACACCTCTTAATTCATTGTTTTTAAAGTAAATTTAATTCAAGAGGTGGTGAACTTATCTTTCACAGTTGAGAATTTTTTTATTGTTGTTGAGACGTAAGGAATTTGAAAAGACAGGAGCTTGCACCTCAAGAACACTCCCTTTTGACGCGCTAGTAAGTGACTACTTTTGAGAATTTCGACAACAAAGCCTTTGGTAAAAAGTACTCTTATTTAATCGAAGAAGCCATCCATATGAAGCTCTGTCATATCACTAAACCCACCAATGTGTTTGCCATCAATGATAATCTGCGGCACCATTCTAGCGCCATTAGTCACTTTAGAAAACTCGGCCATATGAGCTCGATCTTCATCAATGTATTTTTGCTCAAAAGGTAAATTCCACTTATTTAACAACTCTTTAGTCTTAACGCAAATGGGGCAAGTGTGAGTTGAGTAAACGACAATATCCATAATTAATCCTTCAATGCTTCTACGACTAAATCACCCATCTTACTAGTGCCCACAACTGTGTCACCATCGGCAGCAATATCTTGTGTGCGATAACCTTGGTCA
>QOAH01000153.1 GCA_003978185.1 Candidatus Thioglobus sp. | reverse complement strand
CTTGACGAAAATAATGTTGAAGCGTTATGGCGTTTGGGCCTGTACCAGTATCAACAGAATACGATCGACCTTGCTATTGTAACTTGGGAACGCACACTGCCATTGATGCCGAGTCAGTCTAAGGCAAAAATTTCTTTAATGAAAACATTGGTCATGGTTAAAGAAAAACATTCAGTAAAAATTCAAAAAGATGAAACAGTCAAACTGACAGTTAATATTAATATTGATCCAAGCATTATGCAGAATCGACTGCGAAGTAATGATTTTATTATGATTTATGTGCGTGCAGCAAGCGGTATGCCAATACCAATTGCTATTGAAAAGATGCGCTTAAAGGATTTTTCAGGCAAGGTTACTTTGTCAGATAATAATTCAGTGATGCCGTCTCGTTTATTGTCACAAGCAGATAAAATTATTGCTGTTGCTCGTATTACTAAGACAGGTCAAGCTATCAAGCAAGCAGGAGATATTGAAGTTAGAAGCCAGCCTTTTTCTTTAAAAGAAACTGCTAAAGTAAACTTAAATATTAAATAAATTTACCGTATGTCAAAAACTATTGAGCTTGCTGAGTTATTACTTTCTAAGCCGTCTTTAACGCCGCTAGATGAAGGTTGTCAAGCATTGATGAGTGCCCGATTATCTGATGTTGATTTTCAAGTTCAATCTTTAAAATTTGGCGAGGTAGAAAACTTCTGGGCGTCACGAGGTGATACATCGCCTGTGTTTGTTTTTGCAGGACATACTGATGTTGTGCCAGTTGGTTTGGATTGGCAAACAGATCCGTTCAAGCCAGAAATCATAGATGGCATGTTGTATGCTCGGGGTGCGGCAGATATGAAGGGCTCACTTGCGGCGATGGTTGTTGCAACTGAACGATTTGTTACAGACTTCCCTAATCATCAAGGTACTATTGGTTTTTTAATTACCTCAGATGAAGAAGGTCCAGCAGTTGATGGCACGGTTAAAGTCTGCGAATTTTTAAAAAATAAAAACCAAGCGGTTGATTATTGTTTGGTGGGTGAGCCATCTTCAACTAATCAATTAGGTGATGTGATTAAAAATGGTCGCCGTGGTTCTCTCAATGGTCGTTTAACGATAATTGGCAAACAAGGCCATATTGCTTATCCACATTTGGCTGATAATCCAATTCACCTAGCCATACCTGCACTGGGTACTTTGTGTAATGAATTATGGGATAAGGGTAACGAATACTTCCCCGCCACTAGTTTTCAAATCTCTAATATTCATGCTGGCACTGGCGTAACCAACGTGATTCCAGGCGAAACTGAAGTTGTCTTTAATTTTAGATATTCAACTGAGTCTACTCATGAAGGCTTACAACAAAGAGTGTTAGATATTCTGGATAAGCACAATCTTGACTATAAGATTAATTGGGAGCATTCAGGCTATCCATTTTTAACCCCTAAAGGTGATTTGGTTAGTAGCTGTGTAGATGCGATTAAAGCCGTTAAAGGTATTGATGCAGAATTGTCGACTTCAGGCGGTACTTCGGATGGACGATTTATTGCGCCAATGCTAGATGCTCAAGTTGTTGAACTAGGTCCTTTAAATGCAACCATTCATCAAGTTGATGAGTGTGTCAGTGTGCAAGATTTAGATGATTTGACTGATATTTATTATCAGATCCTTAAAAACATACTGACATAAAAATGCAGTTTGATGTAATCACTTTATTTCCTGAAATGTTTTCAGCGATTAAAGACGAAGGGGTGATTGCGCGCAGTATTAAAAAATCATTACTGTCTGTTAACACATATCAGCTCCGAGATTTTAGCGACAATAAGCATAGGAATATTGATGACAAGCCTTATGGTGGTGGAGCAGGCATGGTGATGCAAGTTAAACCAATACGTGATTGTATTAACAAAATTAAGCAAGATAAGCCCAAGACAAAAGTCATTTATTTATCACCGCAAGGTAAAAAACTTACTCATAAGATAGCCAAACAGTTATCAGCATTAGATTCAATAACCTTGTTGTGTGGGCGTTATGAAGGTGTAGATGAGCGTGTGATTGAGCATGATGTTGATATGGAAATTTCGATTGGTGATTATGTGATTAGTGGTGGTGAATTAGCAGCCATGGTTTTAATTGATGCGGTCAGTCGACAAATTCCAGGTGTGCTTGGTAATCAAGATTCTTTAAATGATTCGTTTGCTAATGGATTACTGGATTACCCACATTACACCCGGCCAGAAGAAGTTGACGGCCAGATAGTGCCTGAAGTTTTACTCAGTGGTCATCAGGCTAATATCGACGCTTGGCGACAGTCCCAAGCCATTCAAAACACTCAAAAAAAACGAAAAGACTTGGTTGAAAAGTAGGGAGTTTTCTTTTTGAAACTTCTCAACTATAATAAACTTTAATTATTTAGCAATGGCGCAGAATATTGAATAAGCATAGCTGCTAAATAAGTTGCCCACGTGGGCGTTTTATTTTTAAGTTAATGAAAACTTAATCAAGGGAGGGGTATGAAATTTGTAACAGCAATCCTTCGACCACATCAATTAGATGATGTGAGAGAAGCTTTATCAGATGCCGGTGTCACCGGCATTACCGTCACTGAAGTTAAAGGCTTTGGTCGTCAAAAAGGCCACACAGAAATGTATCGTGGCTCAGAGTATCAAGTTGCTTTTTTGCCTAAAGTTAAATTAGAAATTGCAATTTCAGCATCGATGCTCGATGGTGTGATTGAGGTAATTACCAATGTTGCCAATTCTGGCAAAGTAGGTGATGGCAAGATTTTTGTTAATAATTTAGAAAAAGTAATCCGTATTCGCACTGGTGAAATAAATCAAGACGCTCTTTAAGTAATAAGAAAAAAAGCTACAATTTTTAAATTAAATTAAACTCTGATCTTGCTTTGTTTTTAGCAGTTTTTTACGCCTAAAAAATAGGTTTCGTATATAATCTTGGTAATTATTAGTAATGTTTAATTTGATGCGTATTAATCACCCTTTAACTGGCTCTATGGTCGCCTTAATTACCCCGATGCTTGAAGACGGATCGGTAGATTTTGGTGCGCTCGAAGCTTTAGTTGAATTTCATATTAATGCTGGCACTCATGCTATTGTTTCTATGGGGACAACAGGTGAGTCGGCAACGCTTAACCACACTGAGCATGTTGAAGTCATGAGGAAAACGGTAGAATTTTCTAAAGGCCGAATCTCAATTATTGCAGGTACAGGAGCCAATTCAACAACAGAAGCAATTACACTGACTAAAGCTGCAAAAGAAATTGGTGCTGATGCTTGTTTATTGGTTACGCCGTATTATAACAAGCCAACTCAAGAAGGCTTATACCAGCATTATAAAGCCATTGCTAAGGCAGTCGATATTGACCAAATTTTGTACAATGTGCCAGGCAGAACGGCAGTAGATTTATCAGTGGAAACTGCAGTGCGCCTTTCATCTATTGATAATATCATTGGCATTAAGGATGCGACAGGTGATTTAGCGGTGGCTAGGGCGCTGATAGATCAATGTCCTAATGATTTCTTGCTTTATAGTGGTGATGATGCCACAGCCATTGAGTTTATTTTAATGGGTGGTCATGGCGGTATTTCTGTGAGTGCAAATGTTGCTCCTAAAGTAGTTTCAGATGCTTATAATGCTGCTATGAATGGCGATCAGAATTTAGCAGAAACTATTAATTCAACATTAATTGGTTTGCACCAGCACCTATTTATTGAGTCGAATCCAATTCCAGTTAAATGGGCGTTGTTTAAAATGAAAAAATGTGAAGGGGGTATTCGTCTACCACTTACCAAATTATCACAAGAGGCTCAAGTAGTATTAGAGCAGGATCTATTATCATTGGGGGTTATATAAAATGTTGGTTAAATTATCAGGTGTTTTTCTCGTATTATTTTTGAGTGGCTGTGTGTCGCTTGGTGGAAATGATAAAACTGAAGAAGAAAAACAAAGAGAAGCTTTTATTGACAAGAAGATTAATTATTATTCAGATAAGACCGTTTCTTCTTTAGATATTCCGCCAGACCTTACAACGCCTAGTTCACAAAAAGCATTTAAGTTAAGTGAATACGTTGACAATATTCAAGAAGATACAATTAGTTTTAATAAAAAGAAAGCTGCCACTCTAGAGGAAAAAGAGTCAGCTAATATTTTAAAAATACCATCAAATATTAAAGTTAAAAAATCAGGCAAACGTCGCTGGTTAGTTGTTGATAAAAAGCCAGATGTCGTATGGGATTTATCAAAAAGTTTCTTGAAATCTCGTGGTTTTTCTATTAAGAAAATTAATAAAAAAATTGGCTTGATAGAAACTGATTTTTTAGAAAATCACGCTGAGATTCCAGATGAAAGTTTAGGCATGATTCGTAGTTTTATTAGCTCTAAACTTGGCGCTTATGTTCTTCCTACAGTTGATAAGTATCGAGTGCGCCTTGAGCCAATGAACAATGGCAAAAAAACAGCCCTATATTTATCATTAAGCTCGATGGAAGAGGTGGTAACTAATTCTGGTTCAAAGGATGAGAATACCATTTGGCAAGCACGTCCTAAAGATCAGGGTTTAGAAACTACGATGTTATATGAATTTATGGTCTTTTTAGGTGGGGATGAGGCCAAAGCAAGAGATCAGATTGTTAAAGCTAAAGAGCAAGAAAAAATTGCAGTGAGTCTAGCGCAAGGTGTTGGTGGTTATGCAAAATTAATATTTAAAATGAATCAGTATGATACTTGGAGTAATATGGGTTGGGCATTAGATCAGCTTGACGTAGATGTTGAGGATACCGATATTAAAGAAGGTAGTTTTTATATTAAAGTCGTTAGAACACAAGATCGGGGCATCCTCTCAAGAATTTTTGGTGACAGTGCGATTAAACAGTCAATCCAAATACTAGTAAGAGAAGTGAATGGCAATACAACCGAGGTATATTTTAATGACATCTCTGAAGAGAACGAAAAAGAGACTGCTGACTTTAGTCATGAGTTCTTAGGAAATATTGCCAAACAGTTCTAATAGCCTAAATGGCATTACCCTCATCAATTATTAATCAAATCATCCAGCAAGAAGTTTTGTTGGATGATTTATCAGATGACGATTTAGCAAGTTTTTGTCAAACTGCCAATCTGACTTATCGGTCAGGCGAGCCAATTGTAAGTGATCAGGATTATGATTTCATTTATCTGCCTGCATTAAAACAAAGACTTCCACATCATCCTTTATTGCAATCTATTGAGCCTGAGGGGCAAGGTTTTTCCGAAGAAAAAGTATTATTACCAGAAATAATGCTTTCTACCGACAAGGCTTATTCTTGGACAGAAATCAGTAAATGGATAGGGCGATTAGAAAAATCTGCTATTGAGATCAGTCTAGAGTCATCCTTAATTCGAATAAAAGCCACACCTAAATTAGACGGTTTTGCCGGCTTTGATGATGGTACACGTCTTTACACGCGTGGAGATGGAAAAAAAGGTAGTGACATTACTCGCGTATTTGATCGGGGTCTACAAGTCTATAACGATTCTGAGCGTGGACAGGGTGCAGGTGAGATTGTGGTTAAGAAAAGTTATTTTGGGACGCATTTATCGCAAGATTTTGAATATCCTCGAAATTTTCAAGCCAGTTTAATTAAAGAAAAAGCACTAGATGTAAAAGCGCAACAAGCCATTTTGGATAAGGCAGCACTCTTTGTACCTTTTACGCAGCTACCTACTTGGTCAGGTGGTATTGATGAATTAAGTAATCAGTTTGAACGCATTGTAGAGGATGTGTTGTCTACCGTTGATTTTGATGTGGATGGCGTGGTATTTGAAGCGACTAATGACGACTTAAAAGTACAGATGGGTGCCAACCGTAAATTTCATCGTTGGCAAATTGCTTTTAAAGAAAATAAAGACAAAGCGCAAGTAACTGTATTGAGCGTCACTCCTCAAGTGGGGCGCACAGGTAAGATTACACCGGTGGCAGAGTTAGAGCCAACACAATTGAGCGGCGCTAAAATTATGCGGGTAACAGGTCATCATTATGGTCTGGTCAAAGAGCAAGGGTTGGGATCGGGTAGTGTGATTGAGCTCACACGGTCTGGACTAGTGATTCCAAAAATTAATCGTGTCTTGAAATCAGCACCTGTTGATATTCCTGAAAATTGCCCAAGTTGTGGCGAGAAATTACAATGGGAGTCTGATTTTTTGATGTGTGTCAATCATACATCTTGCCCTGCTCAAGTGATTGGCAAGATGGAATATTTTTTCAAAATATTGGCTAATAACG
>QOAH01000020.1 GCA_003978185.1 Candidatus Thioglobus sp. | reverse complement strand
GCAGCGGCTGAAGTGGCAACATTTTATGAAAATTATAATCATAAGCCGGTAGGTAAACATACCATTCGTTTCTGCCATAATATTTCATGCATGCTTAATGGCTCAGATGAGCTGATTACGCATTTAGAAAACAAGTTAGGCGTTAAGACGGGCGAAGTAACCCCTGACGGTTTAATTAACGTTAAAAAAGTAGAGTGTTTGGGCGCCTGCGTTGGTGCGCCGATGTTTCAAATTGGCGACCAGTATTATGAAAATTTAACCGCCGATAAAATTGACGAAATTGTGGATGGTCTAAAATGAATGAAGTTTGTTTTAAAAACTTAGATCAAAAAGATCCGTGGTCATTAAAGACATACGAGGCAAGCGGCGGTTATTCAGTTTGGCGAAAAATCCTAAATGGTGAGCTCACGCCTGAACAAATTATTGACGAATTAAAAACTTCTGGCCTACGTGGTCGTGGTGGTGCCGGCTTCCCAACGGGCCTTAAATGGAGTTTTATGCCGCGCAATGCAAACATGCAAAAATATGTGGTGTGTAATTCTGACGAAGGTGAGCCAGGCACTTGTAAAGACAGAGATATTTTAAGATACAACCCACATTCTGTTATTGAAGGTATGGCAATTGGCGGTTTTGTAATGAATGCAACCAAAGGCTATAACTACATTCGCGGTGAATTCATGGAGCCATTTTATCGCTTTGAAGGTGCGCTAAAAGAAGCCTATGATGCAGGTTTACTCGGTGAAAATATTGATGACAGTTCAGTGAGTTTTGATCTATACACGCACTTAGGCGCAGGCGCTTATATTTGCGGTGAAGAGACAGCACTTCTAGAATCACTTGAAGGTAAAAAAGGCCAGCCAAGATTTAAACCGCCATTCCCAGCGAATATCGGTTTATATGGTATGCCAACTACGATTAATAATACGGAAAGCTTTGCCTCTGTTCCAGATATCCTTGCAAAAGGTGGGCAATGGTTTGCTGATATTGGTGTTGCGAATTCTGGTGGTTGTAAATTATTTTCTGTTACTGGCCATGTAAACAAACCAGCAAACTTTGAAGTGCCAATGGGTATACCTTTTAAAGATTTGTTAGAAATGGCAGGCGGTATTCGTGAAGGCAGAACCTTAAAAGCGGTAATTCCAGGCGGCTCATCAACCCCAGTATTAACAGCAGAGGCGGCTATGGCAATGACCATGGATTATGACGGCATTGATAAAGCGGGCTCTATGTTGGGTGCGGGTTCAGTAATCATAATGGACGACTCAACTTGTATGGTTGAAGCGTTGACGCGATTGGCGCATTTTTATTATGACGAATCATGTGGTCAATGCACACCGTGTCGTGAAGGCACAGGCTGGCTGTATCGCGTACTAAAACGTATTATGGACGGCAATGGTAAGGCAGATGATATTGATTTACTAATGGGCGTTCAAGAAAAAATTATGGGCAACACAATTTGTGCGCTGGGTGATGCTGCGGCAATGCCGGTTGAAAGTTTCTTAAGGAATTTCCGTGAAGAGTTCGAATATTACATCGAGCACGGTAAGAGCATGGTGAAAGGGTAACAGGTAGAGTAGATGGCTGATATTGAAATTGAAATTGACGGTAATATAGTTAACGCCAAAGCAGGCGAAATGCTTATCACTGTTACTGACAGAGAAGGCATTAGTGTGCCGAGATTTTGTTACCATAAAAAATTATCAATAGCGGCTAACTGCCGTATGTGTTTGGTGGATGTTGAAGGCGCACCAAAACCACAACCAGCGTGTTCTACGCCGATTGCCGATGGTATGAAAATCCACACTCAAAATGAGAAAGCTAAAGCTTCTCAGAAAGCAGTGATGGAATTTTTACTCATCAACCACCCGCTTGATTGTCCAATTTGTGATCAAGGTGGCGAGTGTGAATTGCAAGACGTAGCTATGGATTACGGTTCAGATGTTTCGCGCTTTACTGAAGGTAAGCGTATTGTAGCTGACAGTGATATTGGTGCACTTATTCAAACTGATATGACTCGATGCATCCACTGTACGCGCTGTGTACGTTTTGGTGCTGAAGTAGCTGGTATTATGGAAATGGGTGGCACAGGTCGTGGCGAAGATATGAAGATTGAGCCATTTTTAACTGAAGGCATTCAATCAGAGCTTTCAGGCAATATGATTGATGTTTGTCCAGTGGGCGCATTAACTTCGAAGCCTTTCCGTTATGAGCTTAGATCTTGGCAAATGAATGCTGTTTCTAATGTTGCCCGACATGATTTAGTCGGTTCGAACATTATTACACAAACTTATAAAGGTAAGGTTAAGCGTATTGTTGCTAAAGACAACGAAAGCATTAACGAGACTTGGATTTCAGATAGAGATCGTTTCTCATACGAAGGTCTTTCGCATGAAAACAGATTGCTATCGCCACAGATTAAGGTTGAAGGTACGTGGAAAGAAGTTGAATGGAATGTCGCATTAGATTTTGCCATTCGAGGTTTGGCAAATAATGTGATTAACACTCATCAATCAGATAAATTGGGGGCGCTAGCTTCAAATACAGCAACATTGGAAGAGTTTCACTTATTGCAAAAGATTTTAAGAGAAGTTGGTTCTGAAAATATTGATTACCGTCTAAATGTAAAAGATTTAGACCATGCTATTTCACTTGAATCAAACATTAAATTAGCAGGTTTAGAAGGTATTGACCATGCGCTTGTGATTGGTTCGAATCTACGATTAGAGCAACCAATGATTAGCCACCGTTTGCGTAAAGCCAATTTATCAGGCGCTAGTATTGATGTGATTAATGCAATGGCGTTTGATTTTAATTACCGACTTAATAGTGAAAATATTATTTCACCAAACCAAACAGCGGCAACGTTAGCAGGTGTATTAAAGTCAGTTTTACAAAATGCACACATTGAAGTTCCAGACTACTTAGTAGAAATTGAAGTAAGTGATATTGCAATGCAATTAGCAGAGAAATTATCTCAATCAAATAATTCAGTAATAGTCTTGGGTGAGCACATTATTAATAACCCGCAAGCAGCTAGTATTGCTAATTTGGTAAGCGAGATTGCACAGCATACTGATTCTACAACGCTTAATGTCAGCGCCACTGCCAATTCTATGGCGGCTAACATGGCGGGCTTTGTACCAGGCAAAGATGGTTTAGATGTAAATGCAATGTTGGCAGCTGATTTAAAAGCTTATATTTTGTTAGATGTTTATCCGCAATACGATTTCCATCATTCTGCTCAAGCCGTTGAAGCACTCAGTAATGATGATACTTTTGTAATCTCATTAAACAGCTTTAAAGATGACGCAGTTGCCCAGTATTCAGACGTTTTATTGCCGATTGCCAGTTTCTACGAAACATCAGGTTCGCATGTGAATGTTGAGGGTGAGGTTCAATCATTCGCAGCAGCGGTGAATGCGCCAAACAATGCAAAACCTGCTTGGAAAGTACTAAAAGTATTGGCGGATTTATTAGAGTTGCCAGGCTTCCATTATGCGGATTCAGCACAAGTTACTAGTGAGGTTATACATCAAAGCCACAAGCAGCATGCGCATGATGAAAGTATTGATGTAAAAGTTAAAAGAGGTATTAATGTTATTTGGCAAAAATCTCCTTATGCTGTAGATGTCTTATCTAGACATGCGGCTTCATTGCAAGCCACTAAGATCGGCCAAATTAACAGCGCCTCAATGAACAAAGCCACAGCTAAAAAATTAGAAGTTTCACACGATGATGAATATTTAGGCGTACCAGTGGCCATTAATGAGACGGTGTCTAACAACTGCGTATTTGTTAATGCAAATCATTCAACAGGAGTGCGGTCATGATGGCATTGTGGCAATCGTTTGTTGAGTTAGTGCACGAGCTAATTCCATGGTTTGATGGCTCTATTGCAACGATTTTGATTATTTTGATTAAAGCTGTGGCTTTGGTGATGCCGCTGATGTTGGTGGTGGCCTACTTCACTTATGCTGAGCGTAAAGTAATTGGTTATATGCAGTTGCGTATTGGCCCGAACCGAGTTGGTCCGAAAGGTTGGTTGCAACCGATTGCCGATGCTTTAAAGTTGATGACAAAGGAAATTATTTTTCCAACCAAGGCTAATATTTATTTATTCCTGTTAGCACCAATATTGGCGATTGCACCTGCAATTGCAGTTTGGGCAGTTATTCCTTTTGATGAAGGTATCTATGTTGCTAATTTAGATATTAGTTTATTATATGTTCTAGCAATCGGTTCGATCGGTGTGTACGGCATTATTTTAGCGGGTTGGGCCTCTAACTCTAAGTACCCATTATTAGGTGCATTGCGTAGTGCATCACTTTTAGTCTCATATGAAATTGTGATTGGTTTTGCTTTAGTAACCGTGGTGATGATTGCAGGTAGTGTTAATCTGAATGATATTGTTATGGCGCAAAAGGGCAGCATCTTACATTGGTACTGGATTCCATTATTCCCAATGATGATCATCTTCTTTATTTCTGCTTTAGTAGAAACTAACCGCGCACCGTTTGATGTGGTAGAAGGCGAATCAGAGATTGTGGGTGGTACCCATGTTGAGTATTCTGGCATGACATTTGCGGTATTTTTCTTAGCAGAGTACGCCAACATGATTCTGATGGCGGTATTAGCAGTGATCATGTTCTTTGGTGGTTGGCATTCTCCATTTGAAGGGGTTCCAGTTATGGAATCAATGTTTTCGTGGGTGCCAGGCATTATCTGGCTACTAGCCAAAACTAGCTTCTTTATGTTTTTGTATTTGTGGGTACGTGCAACATTCCCACGTTTTCGGTACGATCAAATCATGCGCTTATCATGGAAGGTGTTTTTACCATGGACCATTGCATGGATTTTTGTGGTCGCTTTGATGACACAATTAAAAATAGGGCCTTGGTTTTAGTGCTGATATTGGGAGTGTAATTTATGATTAATAACATTAAAAAATTAGTAAAAGAATTCAGTTTAAGTGAATTACGTGGCGGTATGAAGATTACCGCAAAAGAGCTGTTTAATAAGAAAATTACGGTTCAGTATCCAGAGGAGAAAACCCCAATCTCACCTCGTTTCAGAGGCTTACACGCATTACGACGTTACCCAAATGGTGAAGAGCGCTGTATTGCTTGTAAACTCTGTGAAGCAGTCTGTCCAGCTAATGCAATTACCATTGAATCAGAAATGCGAGATGATGGCACACGCCGTACTACGCAATACGATATTGATTTGTTTAAGTGTATTTTCTGTGGCTTTTGCGAGGAAGCTTGCCCTGTTGATGCCATTGTTGAAACTCAGATTTTTGACTATGCTTTTGTAGGCTCAAGAGATGGTAATGACAATACAAAAGGACAATTTGGTAGCATTATTACTAAAGATCAATTATTAGAAGTGGGTGATAAAAATGAAAAAATGATCAACCAAACCAAGTTGGAAGACGCAAAGTATAAATAAAGGCCAATTATGACATTTGATCAAATATTATTTTATGTGTTTTCGTTTTGGTTTGTTGCCAGTTCATTGGCAATGATTTTTTCGCGCAATGCGGCAAAAGCAGTCTTGTTCTTAATTCTATCGTTCTTTTCTGCTGCCAGTATTTGGATTCTGTTAGAAGCTGAATTTTTAGCCATTACCCTGATTTTGGTTTATGTCGGTGCTGTCATGGTACTGTTCCTATTTGTTATTAAGATGCTAAACATTGATAAGTCAACGCTACGCGCAAAGTTTGCCGGTTATTTACCATTAGGCCTGCTTGTAGCAGCGATTATTATTGCTGAGATGACTTTGGTCCTGGGTGGTAATCAGTTTGGTCTAGATGTGGTGGCAGCACCGGCAAGACATGCAGCAGATTACAGTAATATCACTGTATTGGCGATGCAACTCTATACGACTTATGTTTACCCATTTGAATTAGCAGCCGTACTATTATTAATTGCAATTATTGCAGCAATTACTTTAGTGCATCGTAATGAATCCAGTCGTAAGAAGCAATCAATTTCAGAGCAAGTGAGTGTTCAAGCCAAAGATAGAGTGCGTCTTGTTTCAATTGCATCGCCTAAAAAGGAGAATAAATAATGGTTAGTTTGAGTGATTATTTAATTCTAAGTGCGATTATTTTTTGCATTGGTCTAGTTGGTATTTTTGTTAATCGTACTAATATCATCACCTTATTGATGTGTGTTGAATTAATTTTGGTGGCAGTTAATACTAATTTTATTGCTTTCTCACATTTTTTAGGCAATGAAGCGGGGCAAATTTTTGTCTTCTTTATTTTAACGGTGGCTGCGGCAGAGGTCGCGATTGGACTAGCAATTCTAACGCTACTATTTAGAAATAAAGGCACTATTAACGTTGATGTAACCAACAGTCTGAAGGGATAGATAAAAAACTGATCATGGAAAATATTTATTTAACAATTGCACTTGCCCCACTTTTAGGCGCCATTATCGCTGGATTTTTCGGCTCTATGTTGGGTCGTACGGCTACACATA
>QOAH01000052.1 GCA_003978185.1 Candidatus Thioglobus sp. | reverse complement strand
GTTTTGATGGATTTCCACCCATAGGCGCAACAATTTTTACAGGACTACCGCGCTTCACAGCATTGAAGAATCCGGCACCAATACCCATACCCATAACATCTAAATTACCACCGAGTAGCTGAGCAAACAAATTAGGTAACAATGGGTTCTTAGTTAGTTCAATTTCAATGCCTTCATCAGCAAAGTAGCCTTTTTCAACGCCAACATATAACGCACCCATTGGTGGCACTGGCACCGCACCGAGTCGTACTACATTAGACTCTGCCACTACCAACTGCGTTGAGCTTACTAATAAAGTTAGCGCCAAAGCGCCCATTTGAATTTTTTTCATTGTCATCCCCAAGATAATTTTTGTAAAAATTTACTCCCCTCTTAACCTTACCCTAAGGTAAAGTTTTAGGATACTATACATTAAATTTATTTAAGTTATTGAAATTATTAATAAGATTTTTTACAATACAAACTTAATTAAACTAACTTGAAAATTATTATAAAAATACGGGATGACACATGAAAATTGCAACAGTAGGTAAAGGCGGATCAGGTAAGACCACGATCGCAGGAACTTTAGCACGTTTTTTCTCTAACAATGGTCATAAAGTTTTAGCGATTGACGGCGATCCCAATCCTAATCTGGCTTTGACTTTAGGCATGACAAGAAGTGACGCTGATGAGATTAATTATATTCCACCTAGTATTATGGAAATGGTCACAGATGATGATGGATCTCTAAAATTGGTTATGTCCGTTACTAAAAAAGAGTTCTTAAGCACTTATGCAGCCTCTGCACCT
This sequence comes from Candidatus Thioglobus sp., assembly GCA_003978185.1. The sequence continues at coordinate 5,983 of QOAH01000052.1, read as the reverse complement.
GAAAATATCGACCTTATTGTTATGGGTAAGCCCGCAGATGGTAGTGCTGGTAGTGGCTGCATGTGCTCCTCTCATCGTGCAATACGTGGTGTTATTACTGAAATGAGTGACTATGGCGAGTTCACTGTCACGGACATGGAAGCAGGACTCGAACACTTAAAGCGCGGTACTGCAGCGAATGTTGATACGATGTTAGTAGTGATAGAGCCCTACTATAGATCTTTAGAAGCAGGTGAGCGTACAGCTTCACTCGCTAAAGAACTTGAAATTCCCAATATTTTTATGGTTGCTAATAAAGTTAAAACAGATGCGGATAAAGCAGCGATTGACCAATTTTGTCAAAAACATGACTTACCAATCATTGGTTATGTCCCTCTTGAAGAGAAATTCATGGAGGCTGAGCGCCAAGAAAAAGCACCTATTGATTTTGATCCAAAGTCCCCTGGAGCTAAGGCCATTTATGATATCTCTTTAAAATTGGCAGAATTACATACAAGTAATCGTCCTCCGAGACCTATTCCAGATCATTTTAGTTTATTTGCTAAAGGCTACGCCGAAGGTAAAAGAGCTGTGAAATACAATCAAGAAAAAAATGATAAGTAGGTGCGATTTATAAATACACCGACTGACATTGAAACTCTATCTTGCGCTCGAAACCGCATGATCTGCAAAACTTTCATCAACAATAGCTGAGAAAGCCAAAGGCTTTTTAAGTTTTGACAGCTTGCTGTGATTCACATAGTATTGCTGCTGCTTCATTAGGTTGTCTTTATTGACTTTCAACGTCTTAATATCAACCCACTGTTGATTAATCTTTTTCATGATTTTCTTCGGCATTTTTATGTGCTTCGTGAGAATCTCAATGTTCTCTTTTTTACGCCAGCCGTTATCCGCTTGCAGGTCACGTGTGGCCTTAAGATAGCCTGCCATAAATTTATTTGCAGTATTTGGGTTAGCTTTAGCCCATTTAGTATTGTAAAGAATCACTAATCCTTGCATGCCAGGCTCATAACCTTTATGCAGGCGCTTGGCAACCTTCTGCTTCATTACCTTGACCGTTAATGCTGGCGGTAATAATCCACAGTCCAATGCTTTGCTCTTCAATGCGGCTGCAATCATTGGGAATGGCATTGTCTTCAACTTAATGTCGCTAAGTGTTAAGCCGCCGCGAGCCAATTCTTCACTCATGATATATTCAGTTAATACACCCAAAGCATTAATAGCGCATGTCTTGCCTTTTAAGTCGGCTTCAGTTTTGACTGCGCCACTTTTTAATAAATCTGTACGCACCATTAGGCTAGCTGCAGAGGTGCCTATTTGAACGCCCGGTTGAGATGGGTTTCCACCCATAGGAGCAACAATCTTTACAGGGGCACCTTTGTTCACAGCGTTAAAAAATCCAGCGCCAATACCAAGACCGACAACATCTAAATTTCCACCGATTAATTGCGACATTAGAGTTGGGCCTAATGGGGTTTTAGTTAACTTAATATCAACACCCGCATCAGCAAAATAGCCTTTTTCAATGCCAATATATAAGGCACCCATTGGTGGCACTGGCACCGCACCGAGTCGTACTACATTAGACTCTGCTATTACCAACTGCGTCGAACCTACTAATAAAGTTAACGCCAAAGCGCCCATTTGAATTTTTTTCATTGCCATCCCCAAGATAATTTTTGTAAAAAGTTTCTCACTTCCGAGCCTTACCCCTAAGGTAAGTCTGAAAGATTATAATCCAAAATTAAATATCAATTTAACTTAATCACCTGTAGAAGTAAAACACATAGTGCTTGAGTTTAAGTGGGATTTATATAGGATAATTAGAGCAGGCTGTGAACCAAATCCCAGAGAATATGATAGGTAGTTAAATGGGATTCTTGCACTCTATGAATACTGTCTGTCTCAACAGTCAGACAGAGGTCAACAGAACCACATTTAGCCATCTCCCCGCCTGTTTGACCAGAAAATCCAATTGTATACAGACCCATCTTTTTGGCCTGAGAGAAAGCCTGAATTAAGTTTGCTGAATTACCACTAGTAGAGAATCCGATCAGCACATCATTTTTTCTTCCCAAACAAATCAATTGTCGCAGGAAAACATGATCGATACCAACATCATTGGCGACTGCGGTCATAGTAGAGATGTCGGCAGTCAAATTAGTAACCCCTAGCGCCCTCCTGCCAGTCGTTATCGGATGCATAAATTCAGTCGTAATATGTGCCGCATCACAAGATGAGCCACCATTACCCATTGCAAACATATGCCCGTCTTGCTGATAGCACTTAGCAATTATTTGTGCTGCTTGAATAATTTTATCAGCATTCTTTTGAAAAAATATCTGCTTAGCCTTGACACTATCTTCTACCTTCCTGTGGAGTGATTCCAACAAATCTGGGCTGGTAGTATTATCTTTATCTAAGAATGGATACAAACTCGATAGTGTTTTTTCATTTTCCATATTTTTTCTCCCTTGCAGCGCAAACTGCAGCCTGTCCCAGGCTAATCCCCCCATCACCCAAAGGTATCTGTGATGGAATCAAAAGTGTCATATTGTTTATCTTATCAAATAAGCCTTGAGTTAATTCTAATAGTAACTTATTGTTAAACACGCCGCCTGATAACACAACAATATCGAAAGAGTGCTCCTGTCTAAGTTTCAATACAGACTTAACTAATAGTTTACCTAGGGAAAGATGAAACTTATAAGCAATATCCGCCCTATCTAAATTACTATTAAGATCTTCAAGAATTGCTACCCACAGCTTATCAGTGCTAATGATATAGTGGCCAGAGACCAGTCCCAACTCAAAATCATAAGCTCGATGTTGATCAGGTTGTAGGCAGTCATTAGCTAAATTTTCTAGCTCAATCGCTGCTTGCGCCTCGTAACTAATCTGTTGATTGCATATGCCGAGCACATAGGCTACTGCATCAAATAATCGACCAACCGATGATGTGTAATTTAGTGGCATGTTACTATCTAATAATGCATCAAATGCTTTGACTGGCTTATCTACAAACCACTCATCCATAGGTAATCTGTGTTTCTTGAAATAGGCATATGCCATGCGCCATGGCTCACTCGTAGCCTTGTCTCCACCGAGCAATGCTGTTTGTTCAAACTGCGCCACTCTATTAAACCCTAAGTAGTCTGCCAAAAGGAATTCTCCACCCCAAAGACTATTGTCAGCCCCTAGACCCATGCCGTCCCAAACCACGCCTAGCACCTTGTCACTATCTATTGCTCTACCCTGTTCAAATAAACAAGCGGCGATATGAGCATGATGATGCTGAACTTCGGTCAACTTAATGGTATTGCTTTGTGCATAGTTATTAGCATATTTAGAAGACAAGTAATCTGGATGTAAATCACAAGCCAAATGCTTAACCTCTGTTTCATACAATTGTTGGTATAAATCAATGTTGTCTTGAAAATCTTGATAACTTTCTAAGGTTTTCAAATCACCAATATGCTGTGAGATAATTGCTTGAGACTCAGTTAATAAACAAAATGTATTTTTCAATTCTGCGCCTACGGCCAATAACCCCGTACACTCTTCAAACCCCTCAGGCAAGGATAGTGAGGTCGGCGCATAACCTCTTGCTCTGCGAATAATTCTAAGGTCGCCGGCAACATGTCGAACCACTGAATCATCAACGCGATTCACAATATCACGATTGTGTAATAAAAAATAATCAGCAATATTTCCAAGTTCATTCAATGCGTGCTGGTTATCTATAATTTGAGGGTTGTGGCTCTGGTTACCGGAAGTGAGCACCAAGGGCTCATCAAGCTCTTGCAATAACAAATAATGTAGAGGCGAATAAGGCAACATAAATCCCAAGCTCTTTTGCTTGGGTGCGATCTGTGCTGAGAGCAAGTCATTGGCTTTAGTGAGCAATACAATGGGTGACGCCCTGTCTGTTAACAAATATTCCTCTTGGTTGGACACCAAACAATACTGCTTGACCATAGAAACATCTCTAGCCATCAAAGCAAATGGCTTGTGTTTTCTATGTTTTCTTTCTCTAAGCGCAACAACAGCAGATTCAATGCTCGCTAAGCAAGCCAGATGAAACCCGCCAATACCCTTGATAGCAACGATCTTTCCTTGCTTTAATAGTGAGGCAGTTTTTTCAACTATATTCTTAGTAACAACATGCTTACCCAATGCATCGGTTAACTGTAATTTCGGTCCGCACTCAGCGCAGGCATTGGGTTGAGCATGAAACCGCCTGTCAATAGGATTTTGATATTCCTTTTCACACTGTTTGCACATCGTAAACACTGACATACTGGTAGACTTTCGATCATAAGGAATCTCCTTAATGATGGAGAATCTGGGGCCACAGTTAGTGCAATTAGTAAATGCGTAGCCATAACGACGATTATTTTTATCTGTTATGTCATCTATACAGTCATTGCAAATACACGCATCAGGTAGAACAACTGCAGAGGCTTTACCTTTTCGGCTCTTGCTAATACTGAAGTCTTTGTAGACCTTGTCATCTTGATAGTTATCAACAATACTTATATCGATTATTCTCGAAAGCTCTGGCGCATCATTGTTAAGTGACAATAATAATTTATCAAATTGTGTTTGTGTGCATTGAACAATAATAACAACACCAACACTATCATTATAAACTTCACCCAAAAGATCAAACTGTTGTGCAATTTTATAAACAAATGGTCGAAAACCGACACCCTGAACTGCGCCAGTAATAATAATTTTTATGCTTAGCACTCCCATCATGGGAAAGATTGTACATGCTGACCAATATTAAGTGTTTTATTTGCCTATCTTTTTTATTGACAGCATGAAAGGTTATCGACCCAGGTCAAGCCTAAAGGTATATTTCAGATATGTCACACCCTTCCTCTGATTAAAGCCTTGAATTAAGTTATTCTTAGGCAAAACCATTCACAATTATCTTGAACTACTTTAAGATATGCATAAATATATTGACCAAAATATTTAAAAGGTGAAATTTAATGTATCAAATTAGTTTTTATGTACCTGAGAAGGACTTAGAGATAGTTAAAAATGCGATGTTCGATGCGGGTGCTGGCAAGTTTAACAATTACGAGAACTGTGCTTGGCAAACCACTGGTATGGGACAGTTCAAACCGATTGGAGACGCAAAGCCTGCTATTGGCTATCTAGATGAACTAGAGGCCATTGAAGAATATAAAGTTGAAATGATGTGTGTGGATGACAACTTGCAGATGGTGATTGAAGCAATGAAATTTGCACACCCTTACGAAGAGGTGGCTCACACCGTTATAAAAATGGAAAACTTATGAACACACCTTACGAACACGGCTTCATGCTCAGCTTACTAGTCTTAGCCATTGGCGGCCTGTTATGGTTATTTACCCCGTTTATTCCTGCGCTATTTTTAGCCTTGCTTATTGCAATTGCAACCTTCAAACAATACAACAAATTCCAACAAAAATTATCAGATTCTAATGCTGCGCTTTTGACAACGCTACTGGTTACCGTTGTGTTGATCCTACCGCTAGGTTATATTCTACTGATTAGTGGATTAGAGATATCAGCACTGATTCAAACTATCAATACTGATTTCGATGCCAAACAAAGCAACCAAATACTTTATCAAACCGTTTCTGGTCTGCCCTTATCTGATTCACTTAAAGTGACTTTAAATGCTGCACTTAGTAGTAATATGGAAGGGTTTTTAATTAATATTAAAGACTTCTCAGTGGTGATTTTAAAGAGCATTGTGTCGCTGTCTTCTTACTTTATCTTCTTCTTAATTGTGACCGTCTTCTCACTCTACTACTTCTATATCGATGGCAAGGATACAGTGAAACGACTTAAAGATTTATCACCGCTAGAAAACCATCTGAATGACATCTTATTCAATCAATTTTCAAACTTATCCATTACCCTGGTAGGTAGCGTCTTTATCATTGCGCTATTACAAGGTGCAGTGTTTTCTATAGGCGTGATG
>QOAH01000011.1 GCA_003978185.1 Candidatus Thioglobus sp. | reverse complement strand
ACTGAATTATTATCTGACAAAGTAACCTTGCCTGAAAAATCCTTTAAGCGCATCTTTTCAATAGCAATTGGTATTGGCATACCGCTTGCTGCACGCACATAAATCATAATAAAATCATTGCTTCGCAGTCGATTCTGCATAATGCTTGGATCAATATCAACATTAACTGTCAGTTTGACTGTTTCATCTTTTTGAGTTTTTCCTGAATGTTTTTCTTTAACCATGACCAATGTTTTCATTAAAGCAATTTTTGCTTTAGACTGACTCGGCATCAATGGCAGTGTGCGTTCCCAAGTTGCAATAGCAAGGTCGATCGTATTCTGTTGATACTGGTACAGGCCCAAACGCCATAACGCTTCAACATTATTTTCGTCAAGCTGTAGTGCCTGATTAACCAATTTAATTGGCTCGCCTCGGAATTGATCATTTTGTAGTTGTGCAAGAATAGAGGCGCTTTCAATTAACAAACTGACATTGGTTGGCTCTAACTCTCTGGCTTGATTGTACGCAGCAACACCTGCTTTATTTTTACCGATAGAAATATAAGAATAACCCAGCAAAGCCCATGACTCAGCATCTTTAGGACTGTCTTTAACTTTTTGCTCTAAGCTTTGAATACTTTCTTTGGTAGGAAGAAGCGGCTCTTCGCCGACCTCAGGTTCGGGTGTCATATCTAATAAGATCCTAGATGTGCCTTTTAATTCAAATGGGTCGCTGGCAAAATCTACATCTCCTGATTGTTTCATTGCATTACCTGTCTGGCTAATTCTAGCAACCACAATAATTTTTTTCGCTTGTGACAATAAACGAGATGGCATCACTGAATTATCATCTGACAAAATAACTCTGCCAGTAAAATCTTTTAAGCGTATTTTTACAATTGAAATTGGCATTGGCATACCTGTTGCAGCTTTGGCATAAACCATCAAATAATCATCCTTTGAACGTTCACGCATCAATTGTTCAGGAATAGTAACATCGACCATTAAGCCATTTTGAGACTGCGGTGCTCCCATACTCTGCACTTGCTCTAACATTTCTTGCATAGCTTGACGATTAGGATCTGTCAAAGATAATAGCATCAATGCTTGCTTCCATTGCCTTTCGGCTGTTGCAAAATCTTGCTGATTGGCCGCAATTAAACCCGTTAAATAAATAGCATCAATTGAATTTGGGTTAATAGATAGCGCCCTTTCAACCATTTTTTCTGGCTTTCCATCAAAAATTCCATTTTTTAATCTGGCTAATGTTGTAGCGTATTCAACTAGCGTTCTGACGTTGTTTTCATCTAATTGGTGTGATTTTTCATAGGCTTTCAACGACTCATTTAAATTATCTAATTCAAAATAAGTCAACCCAAGCATCTGCCATGCTTTTGCATCACTAGGCTCTTTGTCCAAATGCTCTTGTAATTTGATTATGCTCTCGTCTAAACTCAATGAAGCAACTTTCTGCTCTACTGATTCAAGCTTTTGAGATTTGTCTGGCGATAATGCATCATAAATGCCAAAAGAAAATACCGATAAGAAAATTAAAACAAATGCAAATGATCCATAATTGTTTTGAGATTGATTATTAGCAAAAGAATTGTCAGTTGTTTGGTTTAATTCAACTGCCAAAGTTTGTGTAATTTCATCTCGAGCTTGTGAAAAAGATTGCGCATCAATTAACCCCCCTTCTAAATCTTGCTCTAATTCCTTTTGTCTTTGTTTGCCTAATGCGATATTTGATTTCTGAAGGTTGAAGTCATTACCTTGTAATGGACGATATAAAAACCAAATCAACCAAGAGGCCGACATACCAATCATTAAAACAAACCATACCTGCATACTCATGATTTCACTCGCAAACGATAACGTCGATCAAATGCTGCTAATAAAGCACCGAAAACAATAAACAAACCACCCAGCCAGATCAAACGAATTAGTGGTTTATAGTAAAGCCTTAAACTCCATGCGTTATTACCCAGAGACTCGCCTAATGCCACATATAAGTCCCTATAAAGAGATGGATCAATTGAGGCTTCTGTCATTGGCATACCAGTCACATATTGACGCTTTTCCGGTTTTAATGTTGCGATATATTCGCCATCATAAGCAACGTCGATCGTACCTTTATGACCCTGATAATTTTGATGAGAAAAACTTTCAACACCTTTAAAAGTGAATTGATAACCTTCAATGTCAATTGTTTCATTTAGCTCCATCTTAATGTCTTTTTCAACACCATATTGTGTTGTCACAGTCGCACCCAATAAGAAAATTGCAATACCGATATGTGCCAAAATCATGCCAATAAATGCAGTGTTTAGCTTGCCTTTCTGTCTAAACCTCTGAATCAGTAAGACCAACGAATGCAATACAATCCAAATAAATAAGAATACGGCCAATAAAACAAAAATATTATCTGTTAAATATAACGAAGATAAAAATAACAAGGCCACACCAATCCAGACATTTTTCAATAATCGGCCCACCCTTTGAGTGGAATCTTTTTTCCAGCGTAAAAATGGCCCCATCACCATCACTAACACTGCTGGAATCATGATTGGTATAAATACTGCATCAAAATATGGTGCGCCCACTGAAATCTTACCTAAACCTAACGAATCCAATAATAACGGATAAAGCGTACCCAAAAACACACTTAGCATTGCTGCAACAAACAAAATATTATTAATTAACAGTGCGCTTTCACGAGACAATGGCGCAAATGTATTGCTGCTACGCATTAAATTAGCGCGCCAAGCATACAAAGCTAAGGAGCTACCAACCACAATAATCAAAAATACTAAAATAAATAAACCTCTAGCAGGGTCTGAAGCAAATGAGTGCACTGAAGTTAGAATGCCAGAACGTACCAAAAATGTTCCCAATAAACTCAGTGAAAATCCAGAAATTGCTAGCAATACGGTCCAATGCTTAAAAGCGCCACGCTTTTCACTCACACTTAAAGAATGCACCAATGCCGTTGCTACTAGCCAAGGCATAAAGGAAGCGTTTTCTACCGGATCCCAAAACCACCAGCCACCCCAGCCTAACTCGTAATACGCCCACCAAGAGCCAAGCGTAATACCAAAAGTTAGAAAAGCCCAGGCTATCAGTGTCCACGGTCTTGACCATCGAAGCCAAGTAGAGTCTAGCTGCCCACGTACCAGCGATGATAAAACAAAAGCAAAAGGAATGGACATACCGACGTAACCCATATACAACATTGGTGGGTGAATAATCAAACCAAAATCTTGTAACAAAGGATTAAGTTCTCGCCCTTGTAATGGCACCATATCTAGACGCTCAAATGGATTTGATGTCAGTAACAAAAATAACAAGAATCCAATACTAATAAAGCCTAATATGATAAGGATATGGTTAACCACTTCATTTGGTAATCGTTTAGAGAAGATTGAAACTGCAACACTCCAACCAGCTAAAATCATTGTCCATAATAATAACGAACCCTCATGCGCACCCCAAACAGCCGATATTTTAAAAATATCAGGCAGCTCTGTATTAGAATTGTTCGCCACATATTTGACTGAAAAATCATCAACAATAAAGGCATTCATCAAAATTGCAAAAGACACAATAATCCAAAAAAACTGCCCCCATAATAATGGCTTAGCCAATTGGGTCAATGCGGTATTATTTTTTATGATGCCTAACGTAGGCAGACTAACTTGCAATAACGCAAATGCTAAAGCAAGAATAAGGGCGAAATGCCCAACTTCAACTATCATGATGATTTAATTTTAAAAAAAATCTATTATATTATCTAAACCACCATGATTTATCACTATATCTGCTTTTTTTACAACTAATGGTTTAGCGTGATACGCAATTGATAAGCCAGCGACTGACATCATCTCTAAATCATTTGCACCATCACCTACCGCAATGACTTGCTCAGGAGTAACCGCATATTGATTACACAATTCATTTACAAATTCAGCCTTGGCTGTTGCATTAATAATATCACCTTGTATTGTGCCTATTAATTGGTTGTTCTGTATATTTAGGTTATTAGCACGAGAATGGTCAAGACCAATATCTTTGGCTAATCGACTAGTGAAATAAGTAAACCCGCCAGAAACAACTGCACTCTTTACCCCTTTAGCTTTTAAAAATTGGATTAACTCTACGCCACCAGGGTTAACTTGTAATCGCTCGGTATACACTTGGTCTAACACCGATATATTAAGCCCTTTTAATAACGCCACTCGCTCAATCAGTGAAGCATTAAAGTCTAACTTTCCTTGCATAGCAAGCTCAGTAATAGCAGCCACTTGAGGTTTTATATTGGCAAAATCAGCAATCTCATCAATACACTCAATATTAATTAAGGTTGAATCCATGTCGCTAATAAATATGGCGACTTTCTGAAAATCAAATGAATTAGGTAGATAATTAAAATCAATCTGGTAAGTTTGTCTTAACTCATCCAGGTCAATCTGTTGATCGGTATGAAAACGAATATGTGAATTATAGCGCTTGAAATCGCAATCATACTTCGTGGAAATTTTTGTGGCAATTTCTAGATTGACACTATGTTGAATGATTGTATTCATATTGAATTTCATGCTAATTTATATACTAGCCGGTCTCTATTCGACCCTCTTACTCCAAGCTAGTTTTAGCTGAAATTATACTTAAAAAATACTTGTACCAATAAGACATAAAAAAACCTCTCAAATGGGAGGGGTTTCCATAAAAAACTATAATAATAGTCAAAATCAGAAATTATACTAGTTGGCGTGATATTTATTGGTTTTGGCTGGAATTTATTGGAATGTCTGTAATCTATAAACCCTTTGATACCAACGAATTTAAGGCACAAAAAAGGATGTCCTAAGACATCCTGATTCGTTAAATTTGGTGCGGAAGGAGAGACTCGAACTCTCACGTCTTGCGACACTGGAACCTAAATCCAGCGTGTCTACCAATTCCACCACTCCCGCATTTATTAACACCCCTAAGGATGAAGATTTGAAATTATACCTAATTAATGTTACAGTGAGTACTTTCAGAATCAGGATAAAGATATGACAATTAACAATGCTGTTTCAGCTATGGCAGGTGTGTTTATTATGGTCTCACTACTATTGGCTGTTGAGAATTTATTTAATGAGCCAAGTTGGTTATGGCTAACTTTTTTCGTTGGCTTTAATTTATTCCAGTCAGCTTTTACTGGTTTTTGCCCAGCAGCAATGATCTTTAAAGCAACGGGACTAAAAAATTAGTCTTTATCAGCGTCAAACCAATTTAGTTTTTCTCTAAGCTTCACCACTTCACCAACGATAATTAACGTTGGTGCATGAATCGTTGTATTCTCAACCAAATCAGGTAATTCTGCTAGTGTTGTCACATAAACTTGATGATCTGGTGTGGTTCCTTTTTCAATCAATGCGACCGGCATATCACCACGCATACCGTGAGAAATCAACTGCTCTGATAAATGTCTAGCACCTACCAACGCCATATAAAAAACAATGGTTTGCTGCTCAACCGCCAATTCATTCCAAGGCAGATTCATACTACCATCTTTTAAGTGGCCAGTAACAAAACGACAAGATTGTGAATAGTCTCGATGTGTTAATGGAATACCTGAATAAGCCGAACAACCAGAAGCTGCAGTAATGCCAGGCACCACCTGGAACGGAATATTATTTTCAGCTAGCGTTTCAATCTCTTCGCCACCTCGGCCAAAAATAAATGGATCGCCACCTTTAAGACGACAAACGCGTCGGCCTTGTTTGGCTAAATCAACTAATAATTGATTAATATCGCCCTGTGGTACCGCATGATTATCACGCTCTTTACCCACGTAAATCAGTTCTGCATCACGACGAACAAGCTCCATCACTCCATCTGACACTAAACGATCGTACAAAATCACATCAGCTTGTTGCATCAAACGCAATGCTTTAAAAGTCAGCAGATCAGGGTCGCCTGGACCGCCGCCAACTAGATACACCTCACCCACACCGCTGTCAGTACTACCATCAAGTTGTGCTTGCAAATCTGCTTTGGCTTCATCAACCTTACCGGTAAATACTTTTTCAGCAACAATACCTGAGAAAGTCTTTTCCCAAAAGTAACGTCGATCTTCAATATTATTGAATTTTGCTTTAACCTGGTCTCTAAAGTTTCCTGCCAACTCTGCCAACTTGCCATACGCATGTGGAATGGTACTTTCGAGTTTTGCACGAATCAAACGCGCTAAGACTGGGGCTTTTCCTGCAGATGAAATCGCAATCACGATTGGTGAACGATCAACAATTGATGGCATAATAAATGAACACAAGTCTGGTGAATCCACCACATTGACTGGAATGTTGGCAACTTTTGCCAGTTCAGAAACGTGCGTATTTAGTGTTGAATCATCGGTTGCAGAAACAATTAAAACTTGCCTATCGATATCAGACGCTTCGAATGCTTTTTCAATATAAGTAATTTGATTGTTTTTAACCAGTTTTTCAATGCCGTCACAACACTCTTTTGACACGCACGTTACTGCTGCATTTGCTTTTAATAATAGATTAATTTTACGCAGGGCAATATCACCACCTCCAACTACTAGGCAAGGCTGTTGTTTAATATCAATAAAAATAGGCAGGTAATTCATGTGTTGTTTAGCGCTAAAATAAAAGCTACTATTATAATGTCTAAGCTACTATTAAAGTATTGTTATGAATATTGACCATTACACCTGCCCATTTTCGCATTTAATTTTAAGTGGGCGATGTGGGTGTCAATACGGCGCTAAAGATTGCATTGCAGAAAAAGAATTTGGTACTTGTTTGCACGAAAGCTCTTCTGCAGAGTGTCAATCTTTATATCACCATCTTCGAGAAAATAGTGATTTTGTACTCAAAGCACACCACCAGTCTAGCTTATCAGTAGGTCAGCAATCTAAAATAAAAATGGGTGGCCTGCTTGCTTTACAAGAAATACTCAGCCATTCGAACGATA
>QOAH01000035.1 GCA_003978185.1 Candidatus Thioglobus sp. | reverse complement strand
TGCCAATGCTGGCGCTTCATCGGTCAAGGTATAAATGATCTTAATTTTTTGCGACATAACTACCTTATTTGTAAACGTAGTATTTTAGCATCCTCGCCGTTCGAGTAGTATTTTTTACGGCTGTCAATCAAGTTGAAACCGAGTTTTTGATAAAACGAAAGTGCGGACTCATTAGATGCACGTACCTCAATAAATATCGTGTTCAAGCTTAGGGTTTGTAGTTGCTGAGTTAAATAATCAAACAACTGTGTTCCTAAGCCTTGGTGTTGATACTCTGGATGAATACAGATATTAAGTAAATCTACTGAGTCTGGCGAATGTGTAGCAACAAAATAACCCAACACTTGTTTATCGGCAATCAATAAGCTGGCCAATGTCTTCGGGTTGTTTAAGCTATCGGTAAATTTAGCCTGACTCCATGGAGCGTCATAGGCCAAACGTTCAATCGTTAAGACAGAGGTGACATCCCTTACAGTGAAAGCTCTAAAGGAAGTATTGATACGCTTTGTTATCGGTTTCGTTTTGGTAGAAATAACCCAATTCATCGAAGTTACGCTCTAGCTGGGCAACATCATCAACTTGCAAGCCAATCAGCACACGGCCGAAATCTGCACCGTGGTTACGATAATGGAATAAAGAAATATTCCAATGTGTGCCTACCTTCTTTAAAAAGTTAAGTAAAGCGCCAGGGCGCTCAGGAAATTCAAATCGGTACAGCACTTCGTTATCAGCATCCGAACGGCCGCCCACCATATAACGAATATGGGTCTTAGCAATAGAGTTGTCACTCATATCCAAAATATCAAATGATTGTGAGAGTTTGGATATCAGCGCTTCTTTTTCACTCAAGCCTTCGCTGAGTGCCACGCCAACAAAAATATGAGCCTGTCTATTAGGCGCATAACGATAGTTAAACTCTGTAATGGCATGGTTATCCAGCAACTGACAAAACTTTAAGAAGCTGCCAGGTTGTTCTGGAATGGTGGCTGCAATAATGGCTTCATTGTGCTCACCCAAATCAGCACGTTCTGAGATATAACGCAGGCGATCAAAGTTAACATTGGCACCTGAGACAATAGAAACCAAATTCTCATTTTCAATGTTATTTTGTTCGATGTACTTCTTAACCCCTGCTGTGGCTAAGGCGCCAGCAGGCTCAGCGATTGAGCGCATGTCTTCATAGATGTCTTTAATAGCAGCGCAAATTTCATCATTGCTCACCAGTACTACTTCATCTACCACTGCTTTGATAATTGGATAGGTTTGTTCACCAATTTGCTTAACAGCCACACCATCAGCAAAACGACCCACATCAGGCAATACAATACGCTCACCTTGTTTAAGCGCTTGATAAAGCGTTGGTGAATCTTCTGGCTCAACACCAATCACTTGGATGTTTGGTGCATAGTGTTTAATGTAAGTTGCTATACCGGCAATAAGACCGCCACCGCCCACAGGAACAAATACTTTATCCATGCTCGGGAGTTGTTCTAATAATTCTTTAGCAATGGTTGCCTGCCCTGCCATGACTTCAATATCATCGTACGGATGGATAAACACCAAATCTTGGGCTTGTTCTAATTGTTTGGCGTATTGATAGGCATCATCATACACATCGCCATGAAGTACAACTTTACCCCCCAATTGCTCGACCGCATTGACTTTAATCTTAGGGGTTGAGAGCGGCATCACAATTACTGATTCAATACCGAGTTTAGTAGCAGATAACGCCACACCCTGAGCATGATTACCAGCACTTGATGCCACTACGCCTTTGGCTGCCTGTTCCTTGGTTAAACCAGAGATTTTTTGATAAGCACCTCTTAACTTAAAGGCGTGAATGACTAACTCATCTTCTCGCTTAAGATAGATGTTGTTTTTACTGCGTTCGCTGAGTTGATGCGCTAAGCTCAATGGCGTAACGCTGGCAACGTCATAAACGCGGGTATTGTCAGCTAAATCAACAATGCTTGGCATGTAGTTCCTTTAAGTAATCAACCGTTACATAAGTAGTATCAGTAGCGTCGCCCTCAATTAATGTAAAAGGTTTATTTGGCTCGCCTAAATTGTTCAGAATAACGATTGCCTCGTCAAACTGATGCGAATCAGTATATTCGTTAGTGGTGATTAATGTTTTTAAATTTGCATCAGTTGCCGAAACAATACCATTACGCGAATCTTCAAACGCAATACAATCTTTAGCCTCTAGGTTCATTTGCTCTAACACCCAGTGGTAGATGTCGCCCGCTGGTTTTAAGTTAGGCACCACATTGCCTGCGCCAATTACCTCAAACCAATCAAGTGCCTCACGCCCTAGCGTATTAGCAATCAACGCATCAACATTGGCAGGTGTGGTGGTGGTAGCAATAGCCATTCTCAAGCCTGCGTCTCTTGCCTCATGAAATAAACGTTCTACACCTGGTCTTAAAGGTATTTTTCCTTCATTGACTAAGCGCACATAGATCTCAGTTTTGAGTGCATGGACAGATGCGGCAAAAGCATCTAAATCGTCACAAGTAAAATCGGGCTTGTAATCATTGACATAATGTTTGATGCGTAACTGCCCACCGGTGACATCGAGTAATTTGTGGTAAAGTTCGTTCGACCAGACCCAATCCAGGTCTAATTCTTCAAATGCCAAATTAAAGGCGACCAAATGTCCGTCACGCTCAGTGTTTGCAAGAGTTCCATCAACATCAAAAATAAGTGCTTTTAGTGTCATAAATAATTTTATAATAAGAAATGTACGAAATAAATTGCTATTTTAAGTCAGTTTCGGTATAAACATTATTTTTTTAACTAACAATCACTATGTCAGAACCTGATTTTCAAGATATTCCCGCTTACAAACCCGCTAAAAATGAAGAGTTCATGAGCACAGGACAGATCGAACATTTTCAAACAAAATTAAATACTTGGAGAAAGCAGTTAATTAGTGATGCCGAATCTACCATTACTCACATCCAAGAGGATTCAACTCAAGTGGCAGATATTAATGACAGAGCTACTCTAGAAGAAGAGTTTGCGTTGGAGCTTAGAACACGTGATCGTGAAAGAAAACTCATTAGTAAAATTGAAAAAACCTTACACATCATTGATTTAGGTGATTATGGCTATTGCAAAACTTGTGGCGCAGAAATCTCTTCAGTACGTTTAGAAGCACGCCCTACAGCTGATGAGTGTATAGATTGCAAGACCATTGCAGAACGAAAAGAAGTCTGATTTTCGGCGTATTTTCTCCCTCCACTGTGTTGGATTATAAAATCCGCCTTGCGGAAAGAAAAAGTACTTGAAAATCCAATACAGAAGAACAAAATATTTGGAATTTATTTTCTGATAGATGTTTGAAAATCTAAAAATGTTGATAAGACGTGCAAGTCTTATCCAGCCCTTTAATATCCAAACCAAGACTCTTTGTAATAACGCCAATTTTGGTTAGTGTTATGCCTAGATTTTTCTCAATTGTTTTTAAAGTCTCAACATGCATCTTTGGCACACTGAAACATAGCTCATAATCATCACCACCAGCCAGCGCAATACACCAGTCTTGTGTGGTATTAATATAACCACTCACTTCATCTGATAAGGGAATAGCATTTATATCAATATTTGCACCCACCTTAGAGTGTTTTAGGATGTGTGAGAGGTCTTGTTCCAAACCATCTGAGAGATCAATACAAGCACTGGCTATGCCTACTAACTCTTGCGCTAATCCTACCCTTGGTGTTGGTCGATTAAACCGCTCTAAACAAAAATTTGAAGGTCTACTTCCCTGCTCAATTTGTTTCCAAGCATAAGCCGCATCACCTAGCGTGTTAGAAACATAAATCAAATCATCGATTTCAGCACCTGAGCGTAATAATGCCCTACCAACCTCTACTTCCCCAATGATGTTAATGGTGATACTTAAGGCACCCTTGGTGGTGTCACCACCAATTAAATCAAGTTTGTATTCACCTGACAATTGTTTTAAAGTCTCAGAAAACTCACTTAACCATGCTTCATTTAATTCAGGTAGTGTTAAGGCCAAGGTGAAGTATTTTGGTGTGGCGCCCATTGCTGCCAAGTCACTTAGATTAACCGCTAGTGCTTTGTAAGCAATATCGGCAGCACTTGTGCTTTTGGGGAAGTGTACGCCTTCAATTAGCGTATCGACACTGGTAACGATTTGGGTATTAGGCGTAGCATCAATGATGGCACAATCATCGCCAACACCTAAACTAACCGAATGATAACAAGCCCAATTGAAATAACGCTCAATCAGTTTAAATTCATTCATTGAGGGTGGTCTTGCATAAACGCCTGATCAATCTCACCACGCCCTGCGTTGAACATTGAGCCAGAGCCCAATACCATTGAAACCAAAATAACAAAAAACAGCGGCACAATACCCAGCAAACTTAAAATCGAATCTAAAATGCTTGTTCCATCCATGCTGGCTGGTGCATCCGTGTCGATAAAAAACGATAATGAAGTCACAATAAAATAAAATACATAGGCGCCAATGACTAATTTGTAACGATCTAATGATAACTTCCAGTGCAAATACACCAAATTAGGTGCGTTTTCTTTAGCTCTTTTGGTTTGGAAAAATGTATAAACAATGATATATAACGACAGTGCGATAGCGCTTGCAATTGCACCATCCATACTAAAGCCAAGTAACTTAATCATGCCCAATGAAAAGAACAAATGCACAATCACCATGTTGATGGTGAACAGCTCGTGCGGGGCTTTTGCGCTTTTTCTATCTTCTGCGCTGGCTTTAATTGTGGTCAACATGACAAAGTTATACCATAACCCTTATCGAGTTACATATAGGCGTTTTCTTTTTGCGAGTGATCGGTTGAATCTAAGATATTTTTAATCTGCGGATAAAGTGCTTTTAATTGCGATTCTACACCATTCTTTAAAGTTACTTTAACCGAAGAGCAGCCCTGGCAACCGCCACCAAAATTAAGCACCACATCCATATCATCGGTAATCTCAACCAACTCAACAAAGCCACCGTGTGAGGCTAGCTGTGGATTAACTTCAGCAGCAATAGTGTATTTAATTTTTTCTTCTAAGGGTGCATCGTCTTTTGGTGCTTCGCCTTTAGCATTCGGTGCAGTAATGGTGAGCTTTTTAGTGGAGCCGTCTTCTTTCAGAGCGACTTCAGAGTCTTTCAAATAATCAAAATTACTCTCATCAATAAAAGCATTAAAGCCTTCGTACTCAAACTTAAAATAAGTTTTACCTAAATCTTTGGAATAGCAAAAATTAAAAGTGACGGCAGCAGCTGGAGTGCCGGCTTTTTCGATATCGACTTTTAGGCCTAAATCTTCTTCACCTTGCTGGGCAAATAATTCGGCTACATAAGTTAGGGCTTCGTCAGTAATATTAAACATGGTTATCCTTTATTAAAAATTATATTATCAATCAATCGAGTTGATCCTAGATATACTGCGCATAATATAGAAATTTTACTTGTATTATCAGTGATTTGCTTAAGGGTATTTGCATCTAGTGCTTCAAAATAATCCACTTTAAAACCCTCTGAAAGTGTATTTTTTGCAGTGCTGGTTAATACTCTAACTGATGTATTATTCAAATAATCCTGTTTGGCTTGAAGTAATGCTTGATATAAGCGAGGTGCGATTTTCCTCTCATCAATCGACAAATATTGATTACGTGTACTCATGGCTAAGCCATCTTGCTCTCTAATGGTTGGCTGTGACAGCACCTCAATTTCTGGAAAATATTGAGTAGCCATTTGTGCGATCACTAGTAACTGTTGGTAATCCTTCTGCCCGAATATAGCCGTGTTGGGTTTAACAATTTCAAACAAACGGCGCACCACTTGCACCACCCCATCAAAATGTCCTGGACGAGAAGCGCCACACAAAATATCACCCACCTCACCGACTTCAATGTCGCTGTCTAAACCCTGAGGGTAAATCTGCTCAATACTTGGGGTGTATAAACCATCAATTTTATGCTGCTCTAGCAACGCAATGTCTTGCTCAAGTGTATTAGGATATTGGTCAAAATCTTCATTTTCACCAAACTGCGTTGGATTTACAAACACACTCACTATAACCTTGTCAGCCTTTTGTTTGGCAAGCGCAACTAAAGATAAATGCCCGTCATGTAAACCGCCCATGGTTGGCACAAAAGCAATACGTTGCCCTTGAGATCGCCAGCTATCAATTGCGCTTTGTAGTGATTGAATTGTTGTATGAGTTTTCACGGAAATTTGTAACTAATAACTGTGTTCATTGCCCGGGAATGACTGGGCTTTAACCGCTGTAATAAAAGCGTTAATAGCACCTTGAATGTCATTATTGTCTTTTAGAAAGTTTTTAACAAATCTTGGTAAGTGCTTAGTATTAATCCCAAGCATATCGTAGCTCACCAATACTTGCCCATCACAATCAACCCCTGCACCAATACCAATGGTTGGAATGCTCAATGCTTGAGAAACTTGCTTGGCTAATGCTGCAGGCACGCATTCAAGCACTAACGTTTTCACGCCCCAAGCCTCTAGAGCCAACGCGTCGTCAATGATTCGCTTGGCACTCGCCTCGTCTTTACCTTGTACTTTATAGCCACCCATTTCAATGACTGATTGTGGTTGCAGACCTAAATGCCCACAGACCGGGATATTGTTGGCTTGTAAGATCTTAAACGAGTCCTTGTGCTCTTGCCCACCTTCAAACTTTACCATTTGTGCGCCCGCATCAATCAACCGCTGGGCATTTGCCAATGTTTGTTTAGCATTGTCGTAACTTTGATAAGGCATGTCAGCAATCAATAAAGAGCCTTTAATGCCTTTTGCTACTGATTGAGTGTGGTAAATCATATCTTCCATGGTGACACCGAGCGTATTTTCGCCGCCTTGGATTACATTACCTAACGAATCACCCACTAAAATAATATCAACACCGCATTCATCAAACAACTGAGAAAATGAGCTATCATAAGCGGTCAAACAAGTGATCTTTTCTGCAGACTGTTTAAAGGCTTGTAACTGGTCAAGCTTCATAATTTAATCAACTCTGAAGTATCTATTAGGTCAATTAATGCTTGCAAAGGG
>QOAH01000058.1 GCA_003978185.1 Candidatus Thioglobus sp. | reverse complement strand
CCAATGACCATTCGCGTACATCCGAAATACCCAATAGCAGATTATCGGCAATCATTAGATCAGGCGGGCATTACCAGTAAGCCTTTAAATGTTGCACCTCAAGCTTTGGTTTTAGACAAGCCAGTGAGTGTTTATGATTTACCTGATTTTGAAACCGGATCATGCTACATTCAAGATGCCTCGCCACAATTATCTGCACCCTTATTAGATCCACAAAATACTGACCTTATTCTCGATGCTTGTAGTGCCCCCGGTGGTAAGAGTACCCATCTTAGTGAATTAGCACCAGAATCCAGCATTATTGCCTTAGACAGTGACAAACAAAGATTGGAGAGGGTCAAGCAAAATGCACAGCGCTTTAACATTAACAATATAGAAATTATTCAAGGTGATGCCCAGCAGCAAGACTGGTGGAATGGAAAACACTTTGACAAAATTCTACTCGATGCCCCTTGTTCGGCTACCGGTGTGATTCGTCGTCATCCCGACATAAAGCTACTTAGAAAGCCTAAAGATATTACTGCCTTGGTTGAGCTACAAGCTCAAATTTTGGATAATTTGTGGCAAATGCTAAAACCTGGCGGCACTTTGCTTTACGCAACTTGCTCTATTCTAAAAGCTGAAAATGAATTTCAAATCGCTGACTTTCTTTACAGTCATGACGATGCTAGTGAAATTAAAATTGATTTAGATTGGGGCATGAAAACAGTCATTGGCAGGCAACAACTGCCTAATGCTGAATTCGATGGTTTTTACTACGCTCTCATTACCAAAAATAATAAAAAAAATGTGGAAAACCGCAATAGTTAACAGACCTTAACAATATTTTCGTCCAATAAAAAAGGCGCTTTAAGCGCCTTTTTTATTAACTAATTATTTTTCTAAAGCGATATCTAGCACTTCATCGATCCATTTAACTTTAATCACATTTAGCTTGCCTTTAATTTTATCCGGCACTTCAGATAACTCACGTTCGTTGTCGTCAGGAATAATCACCGTCTTAATACCACCACGTAAAGCAGCTAACATTTTTTCTTTCAAGCCGCCAATGGGTGTAATCTCGCCTCGAAGTGTAATCTCGCCAGTCATTGCCACATCAGCTCTGACTTTACGGCCTGTTAATACCGACACCAATGCCGTACACATCGCCGCACCCGCACTTGGTCCATCTTTAGGAGTTGAGCCATCAGGTACGTGAATATGGATATCAAGTTTTTCATGGAAATCTGCTGGAACTTTAAGTTCTTTTGCTCGCGTACGCACAACACTCATTGCGGCTTGGATTGACTCTTTCATTACATCGCCTAACTGACCAGTATAGTTAAGTTTACCTTTACCTTTGTAAGCAGTAGCCTCAATGGTCAGCAAATCTCCACCTACCGATGTCCATGCCAACCCTGTTACTTCGCCCACTTGATTGTGCTCTTCTGCTAAACCATAGCGGAATTTTTTAACACCTAAATATTTTGCCAAACTTTTAGCGTTGATAATGGCTTTGCTCTTGCGCTTTTTAACCACAATCTCTTTCACAACTTTACGGCAAATGGTGCTTATGGTGCGATCTAAACTACGTACACCCGCTTCACGTGTGTAATATCGAATAATATCTAGAATAGCTGAGTCTTTAAAATCAATCTCGCTAGATTTAGCGCCATTATTCTTCATGGCTTTTGCCACCAAATGACGTTTGGCAATTTGTACTTTTTCGTCTTCAGTATAGCCCGACAATTCAATGATCTCCATGCGATCTAATAATGGCCTTGGCAAATCTAGAGAATTAGCCGTTGCCACAAACATCACTTGAGATAAATCATAATCCACCTCGATGTAGTGATCACTAAATGTATTATTTTGCTCTGGATCTAGCACTTCTAACATTGCAGATGATGGGTCGCCACGGTAGTCAGAGCCCATCTTTTCAATCTCATCCAATAAAAATAAAGGATTCTTAACTTTAATTTTTTGCATCTTCTGGATAATGGACCCAGGCATTGCACCAATATAAGTACGTCTATGACCACGGATTTCAGCCTCATCTCGAACACCACCCAAGGCCATGCGCACATACTTGCGATTAACCGCTCTGGCTATCGACTCGCCGAGTGAGGTTTTACCTACGCCAGGAGGGCCAACAAGACATAGTATGTTGGCTTTATTGTGGGTGACACGGGTTTGTACAGCCAAGTGCTCAAGGATACGCTCCTTAACCTTATTTAAGCCATAATGATCATTGTCTAAAATCTTCTGCGCCTTTTGCAAATCCTTATTGATAATGGTTTTTTTCTTCCATGGCACCTCACATAAGTTTTCAATATAGGTGCGAACAATGGAAGCATCTGATGATTGCGATGACATACGTGAGAGCTTCTTTAGCTCACTTTCAGCCTTAGCTTTAACCAATTTAGGCATTTTTGCCTTATTAATGCTTGCTTGCAAGTCTTCAATTTCGTTTTCATCTTCAGCCTGTCCCAATTCTTTTTGAATTGACTTCATTTGCTCATTCAAATAGTAGTCTCTCTGATTAGACTCCATCTGATTGCGTACACGAGATTGAATTTTCTTTTCAGCACTGAGCACATCGATTTCACCTTGAAGAACCGTCAAGACCTTATCCAATCTGTCTTTAGCGTGATCACCCTCAAGCAAGGATTGTTTCTCATTAAGCTTAAGATTTAAATTGGCAATAATGACATCACTGAAACGTTCAACATCAGAAATATCTTGCAGCACTTTAAACACCTCTTCAGGTATTTTTTTATTAAGTTTAATATAAGATTCAAAACTTTCTAATGCCAAGCGCATCATCGCCTTGACTTCAATATTTTCACTAGTTTCTAGATTAAATTCACTAACTAAAACTTCTGTGTAGTCATCTGCTTCAAAAAATTGATCAATCTTTGCGCGTTTAACACCCTCAACCAAAACCTTGATCGTGCCATCGGGCAGTTTTAACATTTGTAAAATAGTTGCTAGTGTGCCTACTTGATGTAAATCATCATTAACAGGATTCTCAGTTTTTTCATCTTTTTGCGCCACTAAAAAAATGTATTTATTAGTGCCCATTGCTTGAGTAATCGCATTAACAGATGATTTTCTGCCGACAAAAAGTGGCATCACTGTATGTGGAAAAACCACCACATCACGCAAAGGTAATAAAGGCACTCTTTCCTGGGTTAAGTCAATTACTTCTGTTGTGGCTTCTGTTCCCATAGCAATTCAACACCTTGTTTGTTTAGTAATTTAGATAGATAGTGGTTTGTCACGTTAATTTCAAGTACCCAAGCGCCAAAATCATCCACCTTCTCATTGTGGATATAACCAATATTGTGGATCTCACTACGAATATAAGCCGATTGTACGTCAAGTTGTATCTTAGCACGTGTCATCATACCACTAAGCTGTTCTGCTAATGCTTGATAAAGAAAATCAATGCCAGTACCTGCTTGTGCCGAAATCCATACGCGATAAATTCTACCATCTTTGTCACGATCCATCCTTGGCTCAAAATCAGGCAAACAATCAATCTTGTTCATTACCAAAATAGTGGGGATTTTATCCGCACCGATTTCCAAAATAATACTTTCTACTTGGCCAATTTTTTCAATATTGTATTCGTCAGCTGCATCCACAATATGTAGTAGCACATCAGAGCGTTTTGTTTCCTCTAGCGTGGATTTAAAAGCATCAACCAGGTCATGAGGCAAGTCTTGAATAAAGCCTACTGTATCGGCAATAACAGCCTCGCCAGAGGCTGGCAATATCACACGTCGAATGGTTGAATCTAGTGTGGCAAAGAGTTGATCGTGTGCAAATACACCCGCATCAGTCAGCGTGTTAAATAAAGTCGACTTTCCAGCATTGGTATAACCCGCCAATGCAATCATAGGTAGCTCATTTTTAACTCGTGATTTTCGGCCTAAATCACGCTGCTTATGCACCTTATCTAATCGTTTGGTAATATTTTTAATGCGTACAGCGATTAATCTCTTGTCTGTTTCTAGTTGCGTCTCACCTGGACCACGCATACCAATACCACCTTTTTGGCGCTCTAGATGCGTCCAACCACGTACTAATCGAGTTGATAGATGGCGAAGTTGAGCTAGTTCAACTTGCAGCTTTCCTTCAAAAGAATTTGCTCGTAATGCAAATATATCAAGGATAAGGCCGGTACGATCCATCACCTGGCATTCTAATGTTTTTTCAAGGTTTCGCTCTTGGGAGGGAGATAACTCTGGCGAAAAGATAACTAAATCAAGCTCAAGCTCTTTAACCATCTGTGCAATTTCGTCAACCTTGCCTGTGCCAATATAGTATTGAGCTTTGGTCGAATTTCGATTAACTTGAATAGCTTCAACAATATCTAAGCCTGACGATTCAGCTAATTCTCTAAATTCAGATTTGGCATTGTGAATATTGCGTGTTGAAGGTAGCTCAACATAAACCAACAAGGTTCTCTCACCTTGTCCTACAGCGTCTTTTTGACGATCAAATAATTCCAACTGAGTGCAGGCCGTGGGTTAGCTAGCTTTTTTAGGTTTCTCAGCTAGCTGATACACCATCAGTGGCGCCTTCTCTCTTTCAACTACTGCTTTGTCAATCACTACTTCGTTTACATCGTCTAATGATGGCAATTCAAACATTGTATCTAACAACAAGTCTTCTAGAATAGAACGCAGACCTCGAGCACCTGTTTTGCGTTTAATGGCTAACTTGGCAATCGCTGATAAGGCTTGCTTTTTAAATGTCAATTTAACGCCTTCCATTAAAAACACTTCTTGGAACTGTTTAACTACTGAATTTTTAGGCTCTGTTAAGATCTGGATCAAAGCATCTTCATCTAGCTCTCCTAGCGCAGTTTGCACTGGCAAACGACCGACCAATTCTGGAATCAAACCGTACTTAATTAGATCTTCTGGTTCAATCAACTCAAACAGATCCGTTAACGTTTTTTCTTTACTCTCGTCTTTTACCTCAGCAGAGAAGCCAATACTGGTCGAACTTTCAACTCGTCTTCCAATAATTTTATCTAAACCATCAAATGCACCACCACAAATAAATAAAATCTTTGAGGTGTCTACATCAATGGTTTCTTGGTTAGGATGTTTACGCCCACCTTGAGGTGGCACTGAAGCTACTGTACCTTCAATTAACTTAAGCATAGCTTGCTGCACACCCTCGCCTGAAACATCGCGTGTAATAGAAGGAGAATCTGAACGACGTGAAATTTTATCAATTTCATCAATAAAGATAATGCCGCGCTCTGCACGTTCCGCATCGAAATCACATTTTGACAATAAACTTTTAATCACATTTTCAACATCATCACCTACATAACCCGCCTCAGTCAGTGTGGTTGCATCAGCAACAGTAAATGGCACATCCAAGATACGTGCTAGTGTTTGTGCCAATAGCGTCTTACCTGAGCCTGTTGGACCAATCATTAAGATATTAGACTTATCTAGCTCAACATCATTGGAAATATAGCCACTCTGCAAGCGCTTATAATGATTGTAAACCGCAACAGAAAGCACTTTCTTAGCGTGATCTTGGCCAATCACGTAATCGTTTAAAAAATCTAATAATTCTTTAGGCTTGTAATCCCACTCTTGATGGGTATCTGTAATTTCTTTAAGCGCCTGTTCTTGTACTAAATCATGGCATGATTCAATACATTCGTTACAAATGTAAACACCTGGACCTGCAATTAAGCGGCTAACCTCAGCTTTGGCTTTGCCACAAAATGAACAATTTAATTCTTCTATATCTGCTGCCATAGACTAAAACTCCTTAGCGTTTTGTAAGTACTTTATCAATTAAGCCGTATGTTGCTGCCTCAGAAGCTGACATAAAGTTATCTCTGTCTGTATCTTTTTGAATGGTGCTAATATTTTGCCCAGTGTGTGATTTCAATATCAGATTAAGCTTTTCTCTCACCTTTAAAATCTCCTTTGCGTGAATGTCAATATCGCTGGCCTGACCTGAAAAGCCACCCAAAGGTTGATGGATCATACATCTTGCGTGCGGCAAGGCAAAACGTTTACCTTTAGCACCCGCTGTTAATAATAAGGCACCCATACTCGCTGCCTGGCCAATACATAAAGTAGAAACATCGGGTTTGATAAACTGCATGGTGTCATAGATTGCCATACCTGCAGTAACCGATCCACCCGGTGAATTAATATATAAATGAATATCTTTATCTGGATTTTCAGACTCTAAGAATAACAATTGAGCCACAATCACATTGGCCATGTAATCTTCAACAGGACCGACTAAGAAAATAACACGCTCTTTTAAAAGGCGCGAATAAATATCGTAAGCGCGCTCGCCTCGGGCAGATTGCTCCACCACCATTGGGATTTGATTTAAGTTCTGAATTGTCATTTATGCTCGTTGTGGCGCTGGCGCTGTCACTTCCTGAAATTTTTTATTTTTAATGGTGACATCTGCCTTTTCTAAAACAACATCTTGCACCATTTTCTCCACCACTAATAACTCAACATGAGTCAATCTAGTTGGGTCTTCATTGTAATAGTCTATCATTTGTTGCGCATTTTCGCCATACATCTGCGACATTTCTTCTAACTTGGCATCAAGCTGTTCCTTGCTTGCGGTGAGCTTATTGCTGCTCGCAACTTCACCAATCAGTAAGCCCAACTTAACACGGCGCTCGCCTTCTGTATTGAATGCAGAAGCTTCTAGGTCGGCTTGAGGCTGCATACCTTGTTGCTGCATACGCTCTTGCATTTCTTGAAGTAAGTTACGCGCCTCGCTATCAATACTGGCTTGTGGCACAACAAAATCGTTCGCCGCTAACAACGCATCAAAAATTGCATTTTTATTCTCTTCCGAAAGACGGTTGTCAATCTCAACACGCATTTGCTCTTTCATACTCTTTTTCAAGGCATCCATGTCTTTTTCGCCAAATTTTTCAGCAAATTTATCATCTAACTTGGGCGCTTTAGGAGAGGCCACATCTGTTACAGTGATTTCAAAAGTAACTTCGTTACCTGCTAACTGTGGCGCATGATAATCTTTAGGGAAAGTTAAATCCAAGCTAATTGATTTTCCCGCTGCAACATCAGTTAG
>QOAH01000019.1 GCA_003978185.1 Candidatus Thioglobus sp. | reverse complement strand
GAACGTTACAAGGTGCTGGCCGTTGAAATGGGGTTTTCACAAGTAGCCAGTGGACCAATGGTTCGCTCATCTTACCACGCTGATTTACAAGCGGCCGGAGAATCAATTAGTTGATACTATTCAAATTTTAGACAGACGAAAAAAAAGGCTTCGATTTGAAGCCTTTTTTATTGTTTCTATAAATAGATATTACACATCATTTTTGTCTTCTTTTTTGAGTAGACCATTGGTGTCGATCTTATCATCGGAAGTCTCTTTTTCAGCGCTTTCAGCCTGTTTCTTTTTACCTAATGCTTTGATCCATTTTTTTGGATCTTTCGCCGATTCACTTGATTTTTCTTTTTTAGATTTTTCTGGTTTGATTATATTGTATTTTGCATCTGCATCTGCATCACCGGGTAGTAGCCCCATATTAACTGCAATATTACGACAAGAAGCTTCGCCTGCTGACAACGTACCTAGCGGGATTACAATTAAAGTTAATACGGTTGAAATCAATACACCGAACAACAAGGAGATTGCCATACCCTGGAAAATAGGATCGGTTAAGATGACACTTGCACCACCTACCAGCGCAAAAGCAGTAATTAAAATTGGTCGAGTGCGTGATGCACAAGAGTTAATGACAGCATCAAAGAATGGCATACCTTTGGCATATTCTTGCACGGTAAAGTCCACTAAAAGAATGGAGTTTCGTACAATAATACCTGCCAGTGCAATCCAACCAATCATTGAGGTAGCTGTAAATTCAGCCCCTAGGAGCCAATGCCCTGGAACAACACCTAAGAGTGTTAATGGAATTGGCGCCATAATCACAGCAGGAATAATAAAGTTACCAAATTGCCATACCACCAGCATGTAAATCACCACCAGTGCCACACCAAATGCAGTACCCATATCGCGGAAAGTTTCAAAAGTAACAGTCCACTCACCTGCCCACTCAAATCCTGGAACAGTTTGATCTTCTGGAGGACCTAGGTACTCACCTTGTAATTGCTCACCATCAATGGTTTGGTATTTAAGCAATAAATCATCCACACCAAACATGGCGTAAATTGGCGCACTAAGACGGCCAATGGGCTCACCTAGTACGTATTCGACATCAGCTAGATCTTTATGGAAAATTAAATCATCTTGTTTTTTATAAATAAACGAACCTAATTCAGAAATAGGAATCATGCCACCATACTGAGAAGGTACAGGAAGTTGTGTCAAGTAGGACAATTGTGAACGCTTAGATAAAGGTATTTGCAATACAACATTTGATGGCTCTAACGCATTCTTTAGACGTATAGTTGTAACGTTAAAACCACTCATGGACATTGACAATGTTTCTTTAATAGTTCGTACACTCACACCAAATCGAGAAGCTTTTTCAGTATCTACTTGGAAAGTAATTACCGGATACTCGTCACGCATCAAATTATCAATATCAGTCATAGTGCCTGATTCTTTAAACAATTCTGTCAGGTCGTTGGCTAACTTACGACGTGTTGCTTTATCTGGACCATACACTTCAGCAACCACGGGGCGCAATACTGGTGGACCTGGTGGCATCTCTACTACAGCATAATCAGCACCTGCATCAGCAGCAATTTGTTTAATTAATTGTCTTGCATCGAGTGCAATTTCATGACTAGAACGATCACGATCAGCCTTCTCGGCCAACTGAATTTGTAGCTCACCTTCAGATGAATTTTGTCTAAGATAATAGTGTCGAACCAAACCATTAAAGTCGAAAGGTTTAGCTGTACCTGCATAAGATTGAATTGAAACCACCTCTGGCATGTTGCGCAATACTTGTGCCATTTTATGCAATGTAGAGGCAGTATCTGCAAGCGCCGTACCATCAGGAAGATCTAGTACCACACCAAATTCTGATTTATTATCCAATGGCAGCATTTTTACTGGCACTGTGGTCGTGTAAAACATCGACATTGACATAAAGAAAGCAACAAACAAGGCAATTAAAAAGCCCCAGCCATAAGCCTTAATATGAAATAATTTTGAAATAGTAGAATGGAAGAATGCATACAATATTTTACTTTCTTTCTCTTCTTTTTCATGCATTTTGTGTAACACGCCTAGTGGTGGCACAAACTTCATAATAAAGTACGGCGTAAAGACAAAGGCTGCAAACAGTGATATCATCATAGCCACTGAGCCTAAGACTGGAATTGGCGCCATATAAGGTCCCATCATGCCGCTAACAGCTGCCATTGGAACTAGTGCTGCAACCACAGTAAAGGTTGCAAGAATAGTTGGGTTGCCTACTTCACGCACTGCATCAATTGCTGTTCCAATAGTGATTTTGTTGTCAATCAGCCAGCGTCGATAAATATTTTCAGTAACAACAATGGCGTCATCAACCAAAATACCAATTGAGAAAATTAGAGCGAATAAACTCACCCGGTCAATGGTCATGCCTAAAATCCAAGCTGCGAAAATAGTCATTAATAATACAACTGGAATCACTAATGTTACTACAACCGCAGGGCGCCATCCTAATGCAAACCAAACCAACAGTGTTACTGCACCTGTGGCAATAAAGAGCTTTTTAAGCAAAGCATTAACTTTGTCCTTAGCTGATTTTCCGTAGTTTCTGGTAACACTAACCTCTACGTTATCAGGAATCAGTCGACCTTTAAGCTCTTCTACTTTAGCTAGAATATTTTCAGCTACTTCAACACCATTAGTACCAAATTTCTTAGCGATTGCAATGGTTACCGCTTGCTCACCTGTTGCTTTTTTTGTAGTTTTATTAGCTCGACCAGTATAATAATTCACCATATGATTGGCTTCTTCTGGCGCGTAATAAACATCTGCAACATCACGCACATAAACGGGTTTCCCCTCATTGACTGTAATTACTAAGTTTTCAATGTCTTCCACTTTCTTAAAGAAGTCACCTGAATAAACTTCCATTTTAAAGCCGTTTAATTCAATATTACCCGTATGTTCACTAACATTTGCAGAGCCAACAATGCCTGCAATTTGTTGAATTGAAACGCCATAGCCCGCTAAACGCCCTGGGTAGGCATCAATGTGAAAAATTTCTTTACGACCACCAACAATAAAACCGTTATTAGTGTCTTTGACTTTCTCAAGTTGTTGTAATAACTCTAAGCCTAGGGAGCGCAACTGTCCATCGTCTAATGACTTGGACCACAATGTTAGATTGATAATTGGAACATCGTCAATTTCTTTAGGTTTGATCAGAGGTTGTCGTGCACCTGGTGGCATAAAGTCGAGGTTGGCAAGCATTTTGTCGCGCACCTTAATGATAGAGGCGTTCATTTCCTGGCCTACATCAAATTCAACTGTGATGATGCCTTGACCTTTGTCAGACACAGAGTAGACATGCTTAACGCCTAAAATATGTGACATTAAACGCTCTAATGGCTTAATAACAATATTAGACACTTCGTCTGAAGATGCACCAGGGTACTCAACGAATAAGTCGATCATTGGTACGGAGATCTGCGGGTCTTCTTGCCTCGGTGTGGAGATCAAACCAATGACACCTGCACCGAGCATGGCGAAGAATATAATGATTGAGAGTGGTGAGGTAATAAAGGCTTTAGTTAGCTTGCCTGCTATTCCTAAATCAGCCTCTTCAATTTGTTTATTGTCTGACATAATTTTATTAAATGCTCATTCCTGAAACCATTAAGATATTTGGATTTGTTACAATCTTCTCGCCAATCTTTAAACCGGACAAAACACTCTTTTTGCTTTTACCTACTTGCTCACCTAAACGCACAAATCTTAGCTCTGTTTGGTTGGTTTTCGAGTTGATTACAAAAACACTTGGTAAGCTCGAGCGCCACATAATAGCTGACTCCGGTACAACAGGTGTTAGTACGCCTGAATCTGTTTCAAAAATCTCTACCTCTGCGTAGGCACCTGCCAATACTGGTACATTTTCTGGCAAGTCAAACTTAACTTTAACGCTGTGCTTAGCATTATCAGCAATTGGGTAGATTTGTGATAAAGCAGCGTCGACCACAACATTGGCAATGTCTAATTTAATGCGATATTTTTTGTTTAACTTTAAACTAGAAACCAAACGCGAAGGAATATTAACCTGTACTTGTAAATCTTTAATATTGGCAAATTTCATTAATACTTGTCCTGGTTGAACAATATCACCTTTATTAATATTTTTGACCACAATCACCCCATCAAAAGGAGCGATAATATTAGCATCTTTAAGACGCTCTTCTACTTGTCTAAGTTTGCTTTCAGCTTGTTTAAGCTTGTTTTTAGCCTGCTGATAATTAGTGTAACGAGAGGTTCTATTTGCAAACTTATCAAATTCTGGATTGCCCTGCCCACTCATTTTTAACATTGGATCGGTAAACATAGAGAACATACCAGGAACGCCGCCTAACATACCGCCTGAATTTGGAGAGACGATAGATTGTGAATATTGTACTCCAGCGTTTCTAAGCGATTCGTTGGCTGAAGAAATTTCAGCAAAGGCCGAGTCTCTTTGTGCTTGGATAGATTCTTGTTCGAGCGTTAATAAGACAGAGCCTTGTTTAAACATGTCACCTTCTTTACCATTGACACTTAAAACATCACCAGACACTTGTGCTGATAAAGTAACCTGTGCAGATGAAACAACCACACCACCTAAAAGTGCTCTTTTATCGAGTGACATGCCGCTCACTGTTTGGATGTTATAAACTGAGTCAAAACCTTCAGGATTTTGATTTAAAAATTGAGCCTGAGAAGGCAACGAAAATGTCAATAAAACCGAGGTAACCAAAGGTGCTATAGATGTGTTCATAATTAGCCTGTTTTTTAAAGTGAGAAAATAAACTTTAATCGAAATTTTATATGATTAAAATACACTGTGTTTGTTATTTAATAATAAATACTAATGATGGCCCACTTTAACTTTATAAGGCATTGTTTTTTAATAGTTTTTATGTATTTATATTTTTAAATTAAGTATATAAAATTTTAATTATATATTAACTTTTTAATATAGCTAAAACTGTATTAATTTTAACATTATTATGTCAATTGCTTTTACCCCTGGAGAACCTGCTGGCATCGGCCCTGATTTGGCTGTTATTTATGCGCAGAAAAAAAGTCGCAAAAATCTATTGGTTTTTACCGATCCAGACTTACTGTTAGCACGTGCAAAAGAGCTTAATTTATCCATAAAAATCAAAGAAAAAAATAACACTTCAGTTCCAGGTGAGATTTGTGTTTTTCCAATCAAAACAAACATCATAACTGAAGTTGGGGTGCTGAACCCTGAGAACGCTAAATTTGTTTTAAACACGCTTGACGTTGCTGCGCAGCATTGTCTTAATAAACAATGTGATGCCTTAGTCACTGGCCCTGTTCACAAAGGTGTGATCAACCAATCAGGTATTAATTTTACTGGACATACAGAATATTTAGCTAATTTAAGTAATACTTCTAAAACAGTAATGATGCTGGCCACCGAAGGTTTACGAGTGGCTTTAGCAACAACGCATATCCCTTTATCTAAGGTATCTCAACACATTCAAGCTGATTCGCTTGAGCAAACCATCAAGATTATCCATAACTCTTTGCAAGGTTATGGCATAGTGAAACCTCATATAGTTGTCTGTGGCTTAAACCCTCACGCTGGTGAAGATGGCTACCTTGGAAGTGAAGAAATTGAAATTATTAACCCTCTAATTAAACAACTTAATCATCAAGGGCTTAACTTAACCGGTAGTGTGCCAGCAGATACTGCCTTTACCTCAGACGCACTCAAAGGTGTTGACTGTGTATTAGCCATGTATCATGATCAAGGTCTACCTGTGCTTAAAACATTAGGTTTTAAGAGAGCTGTTAATATTACCTTAGGCTTGCCTTTTATTCGTACTTCAGTTGACCACGGTACAGCGCTTGATTTGGCAGGTACGGGTAATATTAGTCTGGGCAGTTTACATACTGCACTGGATTACGCACAGAACTTTATCGATAATCAACATGCATAAATACCATACAGCAACGACTGGAAATCACAAAGCACGTAAACGTTTTGGACAAAATTTCCTAATTGATACTAAGATTATTGATCGTATTGTCGCCACCATTGCGCCAAAGGCAGAAGACAATCTACTTGAGATTGGTCCTGGGCAAGGGGCGATGACACTGCCTTTGTTGGAAAAGCTAAACCGACTCCATGTGATTGAGATTGACCGAGATCTGATTGGCTTGTTGGAATCTTTTGATAAAGATAATTTGACCATTCATCAGGGTGATGCAATGAAATTTGACCTGAGAACCTTGCCCACACCAATTCGCGTGGTGGGTAATTTGCCTTACAATATATCCTCCCCTATCTTGTTTCACTTGTTAGAAAACCGTTCGCTGGTTCAGGATATGACCTTTATGTTGCAAAAAGAGGTGGTTGAGCGTATGGTGGCAAAACACGGCAATAAAATTTATGGCCGTCTTAGTGTGATGATGCAGGCTTTTTTTGAAGTAGAATTAATCTTCATTGTGCCACCAGAATCATTTGAACCGGCGCCAAAGGTTGATTCTGCGATTGTTTACCTTAAGCCTTTGGCTCAGTCTCTGGTTGGGGATGTGACTGTATTTGAAAAAGTGGTTAAAGCTGCTTTTGCACAAAGACGCAAAACCCTGAGAAATTGTTTAAAATCTCTACTAACGCAAGAACAAACTTCTATTGATTTGTCGCAAAGAGCAGAAATGCTAAGTGTGGCAGATTTTATTAAATTAACTCAAGATTATGAAAAACAATATTAAAGTCGATGTTCAGGTTGTTTATTTAGAAGAACAGTCTAATGTCGAGCACAATCAATACGCTTACGCTTATACCATTACAATTACCAACAATGGGCAAATAGGCGCCCAATTACGCACACGTCGTTGGCATATTCAGGATGAAACTGGGCATGTAGAAGAGGTAATTGGAGAAGGTGTGGTGGGTCATCAGCCGCATTTAATGCCTGGCGAGAGTTTTGAGTATTCCTCAGGTGCAATGATTAAAACAGTCACCGGCTTAATGAAAGGCGCTTACGGTATGGTAAGTGACGAAGGCGAGCTATTTGAAGCGGAAATACCTGAATTTATCCTCAGTGAGCCCTATACACTGCACTAACAATGTCTGATTATTTGATTGGTGATGTTCAAGGTTGTTTTGATTCGTTACAAGCTTTACTAAAAAAAATCAAATTTTCCATTGAT
>QOAH01000130.1 GCA_003978185.1 Candidatus Thioglobus sp. | reverse complement strand
AAAGTCTGCAAATTTTGAAGGAACTTTGTCGTAGTATTGAGTAAACCCACCAGCCATTGGCACATTGTCTTCCAGTCTGAATGAAAGTAGCACAGCTTTTTTAAGCCATTCGTTTACAGTCCAATCACCGATACCTTGTTGTTCAGCAACACGAGCCTGGCCAGAATCTAATAAATGGATTGCTTCAGCAACTGCTTCTTTGATCTCTGAACTGGCTGTTTGTGGGTTCAAGTTAGCTCTATCTTCAAAAGCTGCTTCAATAATATCTTTCATGGTCAATCCATTAAATAAAAACAGATCATTATATCAGAGGCGTGTTTTGATACTAAAGCTTAGCCATGTTGTTGAACTATATCAGTGTATCAATAACTGTATTAATGATATGATGCATTAACTGTATTAATGATAAGTAAGTAAGAATGAATAAAGACAATATTCAAATAGATAACCTCTATACAGAAGGCGAGCAATGGGTGCAAAACTTAGGTGAAAAAACCGTTCATGCTAAGCGTATGGGTGGAAAGTTTAGATTACTTAAATGGTTTGGCACTTTAGTTTGGTTGCCTTTTTTTATTGGCCCTTATATTACTTGGGGTGGGCGACAGGCGATTTTATTTGATATTGAAAAGAGACAGTATCACCTGTTTGATGTCACCATTTTTCCACAGGACCTCTGGATGCTGACCATGGTATTGTTATTCTTAGCCATTCTATTGGCTGCAATGACCACGGTATTGGGTCGCGTGTTTTGTGGTTATTTTTGTTTCCAAACAGTTTGGACGGATATGTTCACCAAAGTTGAAGGATATTTTGAAGGACCACCCGTTAAGCGTCGAAAGCTAGAGGTGGAGCCGTGGGGCTTGACCAAAATCCGGATTAAAATTAGTAAACACGTGGTTTGGCTGGCCATTGCTTTTTTATCTGGTGTTACTTGGATGCTATATTTTGGTGTGTCCTGGTCTGATTATTTTGACGGTTCAGCCTCCAGTACGACGCTCAGTATTACTGCCTTCATATCATTGGGTGCCTATACTTTTGCAGGACATATGCGCGAACAAACGTGTTTATGGATTTGCCCTTATGCCCGTATTCAAGGGGCGATGGTTGATAAGCAAACCATTATGCCAACCTATGATCATTATCGTGGAGAGCAGCGTGGCAAGCTTTTGAAGGGTCAATATGCACAAGACCAAGGAGATTGTATTGATTGCCATCAATGTGTGGCTGTATGCCCCACCGGTGTTGATATTCGTAAGGGGCAAGAGTATGGCTGTATTACTTGTGGCTTGTGTATTGATGCCTGTGATTCGGTGATGACCAAAGTGGGTAAAGCAACAGGCTTAATTCGTTATACCTCGCTTGATGAAATGAAATTTAATAAACCTTTTGTTGCTTTGTATAAGCGTCCTAGGGTAATCGTGTATTCAACTATTTTAGTATTGGCTTTATCAGTATTAGGAGCTAGTTTGTTTAGTCTTGCGCCGATGGATCTTAAAGTGTTACATGATCGACAGCCACTTTTTGTACAGCTATCCGATGGTTCGATTCGTAATAAATATGAGCTAAAAATTATGAATAAGACGCACGTATCAATACTAGTTGATGTCAACTTTAAAAGTGAAATTGCTCATTTAACTTCTCAGAGGCAACACAGGAATATCGCCATATCCTCAGGTAATGTGAAGTCAGTTTATGTTTATTTAAAAGCATTTGAGCGCGACGTCGGCGATAATAGCGCGGTTGTTTTTGTGGTGACTGGAAAAGATACAATGTTAGAATACGAGTCATCTTTTTTCACACCTAAGAGCATGCAATGACTTTTCAAAAAAGCCCAATGGCAGTATCCATGTTGGCACTATTTTTAATTTTAGTCATTGCAACGTTTTATCGTATTATTACTGCGATAGAGACTCATCCTGGATTGGTGGTGGAGGACGCCTATTTGAGTGGTGAGGCCTATGGTGAAACATTGAATGCTAGAAATCAATTATTAGCCCAGGGTTGGGCTTTAAACCTGAATACGCCCGAAATTGTAAAACATAGTATCGAACAAACTTACACGGCAGTT
Organism: Candidatus Thioglobus sp.; assembly: GCA_003978185.1. The sequence goes on along the minus strand of QOAH01000130.1, from coordinate 5,198 downwards.
AGCGCTAAAAATGGTAAAGTGTTTTCGACCGCTAAGGCAGTCGCTTATTTTTATCGACCATTGGAAATGAAGCGTGATTTTTCTAAACCCATGTATGTGAATAAAGAGGGCGTATATCAAGTAGAGGTAGTTTTGCCGCTTAAGGGAAGATGGGATGTAGTGATTGAAATAACTAAGGCTAGTTTTTTACAACAAACATCAGCCAAAATGTTTGCTCAGTAATATAAATAAGAGCTAATCTTCGTGACAATGATTGTGGTGGTGCTCGTAAGTGGCCATTAATTCATCCATTTGATCAGCAAACAAATCATTAAATTGACTGTCTTTAATAATAGTTTCAGGTTGTCCCATGCAACAAATATGGCGATACAAACACAATACCTGAGTTGATTCTTTCATTACCCGGTGTAGATCATGTGAGACCATGAGTACTGCACAGCCTTGTTGATGATGAATGTCTTGAATAAGCTTGTACAAATGCATTTGACCATTCACATCTAGATTTTGAGCGGGCTCGTCTAGAATTAAGACGTTGGGTTTGTTTAGTAGGGCGCGGGCGAGTAAGACACGTTGTAATTCGCCACCAGAAAGGCTTTTTAATGGAGAATTTAACAAGCCTTCAATGCCTGTTAACAAGGCTGTTTCATGTAGAAAGTTCTGCGCTACTTTTTGATTTAAATTAAGAAAGCCGATCACTGAAATTGGAATAAATGGATTGGGGCTAAAAGTCTGTGGCGTATAACCAAGCCTGATGTCGCCTGAGCGTTTAATATCACCACTATCAGCTTTGATCAAACCTAACAAGACCTTAATCAAAGAGCTTTTTCCTGCACCATTGGGCCCAATAAGTGTGATAAATTCACCTGCTTTGAGTTCGAAACTAACGTCATCTAGCACAGACTTTCCATGATGGCTTAGGCTGATATTATGGGCGCTAATGAGTGCTTGAGAAGTGGTCACAACAGTTTGATCAAATAAAGTCTATTTTATACCTCAAGATGTCGTTAAGTCTTATCTTAATGAGTAAAAATTGGTAAAATTCTGAATAGTATTTCCATTATTTTTATAACCTGACTAAAAACTCCTTAGCATGCCACATCAACTTATCTTATTGGACGGATCAGCCTTTTTATTTAGGGCTTATTTCTCTACCCTTTCGCAAAATTTAACCAACGACGATGGTTTTCCTACGGGCGCTATGTTTGGCGTTATTAATGCGATTAAGCATTTACAGCGAAAATATCCACAAGCCAAACTAATTGCTATTTTTGATGCTAAGGGTAAAAATCATCGACACGAACTTTACCCACAGTACAAAGCTCACCGTAAACCAGCTGATGAAGAGCTGGTGATGCAAATCGAACCACTGTACGAAATTATCCGTGCCATGGGCTTTCATTTTATGTGTGTGCCTGGGGTTGAGGCAGATGATGTGATTGCCACTTTAAGTCGTTGTGCAGATGAGAACAAGCTGAAAACCATTATTGCTAGTGGCGATAAAGACTTAATGCAACTCGTGAGTGACAATATTACTCAGCTCAATATGAAGGGCGACTTATACGATCAAGCAGGCGTAGTAGAAAAGATGGGTGTACGCCCTGACCAAATCTTAGATTTGTTAGCGTTGACTGGCGACAGTGCGGATAATATCCCAGGCGTGCCAAGCGTTGGACCAAAAACGGCAATTAAGTGGCTAGATCAGTTTGGCGGTATTGAAGATATCAAAACCAATGCAGATCAAATTAATGGTAAAGTCGGCGAAAAATTACGCGATAGTTTTGAGTTGTTAGATTTGTCTTATCAGTTGGTGCAGCTTAAATTTGATGTTGATTTACCTTGCGATATCTTGACGGATGAGCCTGGTCCTGATAACGCTAAATTAGCCAGTTTGTTTCAGCAATATGGATTCTCAATGTGGCTTAAACAGTTAAATATCACTAATGAATTGCCTACATCAAAGTCAGCAGCACAAGCAACAACTGAACCCTTGGTTAATGTGGTTGAAAACGTGCCAAGTAATGATTTCATGGCTGACTACTCTCAAACGCTGGTATTAGACAATCAAACCTTTGAAACATTGGTGCAAAGATTAGAGAAAAGCGCGACTTTTGTTTTTGATTTAGAAACGACCTCACTAGATTATATGAATGCTCAAATTGTGGGTTGGGTATTTTTAGTGGATAAAGATAGTTTTTATGTACCTGTTGCACATGATTATTTAGATGCGCCAAAACAATTGAATTTTGCAGGTGTTTTGGAAAAACTAAGGCCTATCTTAGAAAATTCTGCTATTCATAAAATAGGCCAAAACTTAAAATATGACACCCACGTTTTGGCTAATTATGACCTTGCATTAAAAGGTATTAGTGATGACACCATGGTGAAATCTTATTGTTTAAATTCGGTGGCAACACGGCACAATATGGATGATTTGGCGCAGCATTATCTGAATTATCAAACCATTCATTTTGCTGATGTGGCGGGCAAAGGCAAAAAACAAATTACCTTTAATCAGGTCGGGCTAGAGCAAGCGTTTCCTTATGCTTGCGAAGACGTGATTGTGACACAAGAGCTTAATCAAGTGTTGGATGGTGATTTGGCGCAATATCCTAAATTGGCTAAACTGTATCAGACTCTGGAAATACCATTAATCGAAGTATTAGTGCGTATGGAGCGCAATGGTGTAGAGCTAGATGTGAGCGCTTTGAATATACAACAAATTGACATTGCGGCGCAAATGAAAGACATTGAATCGCAAGCATTTGAGTTGGCGGGTGATGCGTTTAATTTAGAGTCACCTAAGCAGATTCAACAAATTTTATTCTCTGAAGATGGTTTGGGCTTAGAGGCCAAAAAGAAAACACCCAAAGGTGCTCCATCTACCAATGAAGAAGCGTTAAAGTTGTTAGACCATCCATTAGTTGATTTGATTCTAAGCTACCGAACACTCACTAAACTTAACTCGACTTATTTGGAGGCTTTACCTAAGCAGGTAGATCTTAAAACTGGACGATTACATACTTCGTATCATCAAGCGGTGACAGCCACAGGGCGCCTTTCTTCTTCTAACCCAAATTTGCAAAATATCCCTATTCGTTCTGAGCAAGGTGCACGTATTAGAGGTGCTTTTATTGCCAACAAAGGCAACGTGATTATTGCAGCAGACTACTCTCAGATTGAACTTAGAATCATGGCGCATATTTCACAAGATGAAAGTTTGCTAGAAGCCTTTAATAATGATGTAGATGTCCATAGCGCCACGGCATCGATGATGTTTAATGTGCCGCTTGATGAGGTCACAAAAGATCATCGTCGTAATGCTAAAGCCATTAATTTTGGTTTGATTTATGGCATGAGCGCCTTTGGCCTTGCCAAGCAAATTGATGTGTCCAGAACAGAGGCCAAAGCTTATATCGATGCTTATTTTGAAAATTACCCAGGTGTTCTGAGCTATATGGATAACACCAAAGAAATAGCCAAAGCGCAAGGCTATGTTGAAACTGTGATGGGTAGGCGTTTATACTTACCACAGATTAATGCGAAGAATAAAATGCTACAACAACACGCCCTGCGCACAGCAATTAATGCACCAATGCAAGGCTCTTCAGCTGACATCATTAAAAAAGCCATGCTCGATGTTTATCAATGGATTGGCGATGACAATCCTGACATTAAAATGATCATGCAAGTACATGACGAGCTAGTTTTTGAGGTGAAAGCTTCAAAGGCAGATGAATTTGCACATAAAATACAAACATTAATGAGCGATACCTATCCATTAGACATTCCGCTAGTGGTTGATGTGGGTATTGGCGATTCTTGGCAACAAGCACACTAAAGGCTATGAAAGAACAAATACAAACCCTATTAACGCAAAGTTTAGAAGTCTTAGTAAGTAATGGCGTCCTAACTGAAGTGCCAGACAATATCCGTATTGACCATTCTAAAGATAAAACACAAGGTGATTTTGCCTCTAATATCGCTATGATGCTTTCTAAACAAGCCAAATGCTCGCCGCGTGATTTGGCTCAGAAAATCATTGATAATTTGCCAGATTCTGCAGAAGTAGACAAGGTGGAGATTGCCGGCCCAGGCTTTATTAATTTCTTTATGTCGCAAGACTCGAATGCTTCGGTTGTTAGTCAAATTATTGAACAAGGCAAGACTTTTGGTTTGTCCAACGTGGGCGCTAAACAACGTGTTTTACTTGAATTTGTATCGGCCAATCCAACCGGTCCGTTGCATGTTGGCCATGGTCGAGGCGCTGCTTATGGTGCCACTGTGGCTAATTTATTGCGAGCAGTTGGCTTTGAAGTAGACAACGAATATTATGTGAATGATGCAGGTCGTCAAATGGATATTTTGGCTACCTCGGTTTACTTGCGCTATATTGAAACAGATAAATTTCCAGATAACGGTTATAAGGGTGATTATATTTTTGACATCGCTATGCAAATTAACGGCATCGATAAGTTGGATATTTTCGCAGAAGTGCATGCTGACGAGAAAGACGGTGGCGACAAAGAAAAGCACATTGATGATTTGATTGCAAACTGCAAAGCCCAGTTGGGTGATAGTTATAAAGTCGTGTTTGATTTGGCTATTGATCAAATTCTGGGAGGTATTAAAATTGATTTGGCAGAATTCGGCGTTGAATACCAACAGTGGTTTTCTGAGCAATCATTAGTCGATAGCGGGCTATCAAAAACCACTGTTGAAGCATTGCAAGATTCTGATCATATTTATGAAAAAGATGGCGCGCTTTGGTTTAAAACCACAGATTTTGGCGATGATCTTGACCGAGTCGTGGTGCGTGATAACGGCATGCATACTTATTTTGCTTCGGATATCGCCTATCACTTAGAAAAATTTGAGCGTGGTTATGACAAAATTATTAATATTTGGGGTTCGGATCATCACGGCTATATTGCTCGAGTTAAAGCTTCTATTAAGGCACTTGGGTTTGATGAAAGCAAATTAGAAATTCTATTGGTGCAATTTGCTAATTTGTATCGAGGCGGTAAAAAAGTCGCCATGTCGACACGTAGCGGCTCGTTTGTTACTTTGAAAGAATTACGAAAGGAAGTTGGCAATGATGCGGCACGTTTTTTCTACATATTACGTAAATCAGAACAGCACATGGACTTTGACTTGGATTTAGCCAAATCTAAAACCAACGAAAATCCGGTATTTTATAT
>QOAH01000088.1 GCA_003978185.1 Candidatus Thioglobus sp. | reverse complement strand
TTAAATACAAAAATTATTGACACACCGCAAAAAGATAAGCGTCATTTTTTAAAGATTGCCACTTTAACGGCTGAGGAAAATCTTAAACAGCATTTGATTTCAAGATTTACTAAGCGTTCACAATTAATACAATTACAAAAAACCCTTAATTTGAGTTCATTGCCAAAAACTATGGAGTGTTTTGATATCAGTCACACCATGGGTGAGGCAACCACGGCTTCTTGTGTGGTGTTTGAAAAAGGCTTGCCAAAAATCAGTAAATATCGTCAATTTAATATTACAGATATTACGCCAGGGGATGACTATGCAGCCATGAATCAAGCGGTGTTTAGGCGTTATTCTCGGTTGTTGAAAGATGATAAACCTTTGCCTGATGTGGTGTTTATTGACGGTGGATTAGGTCAGCTTAATCAAGCCATTATGGTGATGGATTCGATTGGTATTGAATCGATTCAACTTGTTGGCGTGGCCAAAGGTGAAGGCAGAAAAGCAGGGCTGGAAACATTGATTATGGTTAAGGAGGGTAAAACTCAGAAGATTAACCTTCCGCCGCATGATCAAGCGTTAATGTTAGTGAATCATATTCGTGATGAATCTCACCGTTTTGCGATAAAAAATCATCGAAAAAAACGCGCTAAAAAACGCCAAACCTCTCCTCTTGAGAATATCGAAGGTATAGGTAAATTACGTAGAATGGCGTTACTGAATTATTTTGGTGGCTTGCAAGAGGTTCAAAAAGCCAGTTGTGATGAGCTACAAAAAGTCAGCGGCATTAACTTAGCATTAGCGACTAAAATAACTAATAGTTTTAAAAAATAGATAATCTTATGTTTCTTATTAGAATTTTAATTATTGCTTTTATTATTGGCTATATTGTGTGGTTTGTAAATAATCGCATCTTAGGCAGAAATCTTGCCTTAGCTAGAGTAATTTCTGCCACCTTGGTGATTACCAGTTTAGTGTATTTGTTACTAGGTAGCCTGTCTTACTTAGTGGAAGGCTTTTAGTTTTTTCGAGATAAAATCAGCGTATTGAGGTGCTGTGTTCTTTTAACCACTTTGTCTGACACATTAACTAAAATTGATAAATTAGATGCCTCCCAAACAGGCAGATCACGCATGTGGTCACCCATATAATCAAATTGTTTTTTACCAAAGCGCTCAATGAGTTTTTGCGCTTTGTTGTGTGAAGATAAGTTGAAGTCGGCATTACTAGCCATCACATCGTCAAACAATGAATTGTTGGCTGATTTACTTTTTAAGATCTCGGTTTTTTCAGCAAAGAGGTCTAAATTTTGATTATTGTTAATGATAGTTTCGTTATTTTTACGCGTTTGAAAATGCTTCACCACTTCAAATGCATAATCTTTATGCGAAGCGGTTGCCAATATGATTGGAGAGCCTTGTTTTTTTCGCTCAATAATATAATCAATGGTGTCTTGAATGTAGGGTAGTGTTTGTGCGTCAATACTATAACGCTTAACCAGTTGGGCTTTTAAATAACCCTTGCCTTTGGCAAGCCAAAAAGGATACAGTAGTATCAACCATGGACTTTTTTTAAGTACTGCTATGGAAGATTCATACAATAAATCGGTATCGATCAATGTGTGGTCTAAATCAACAATGAGGGGAATGTTGATGCTCACTCTAATTCACTCCATTTTTCATAATAACGCTCCAAGTCTGCCTCTAGTCTAGCCAGTCTAATCAATGCATCTTGAGATTCAGGCTTCTGGAAAAATTCAGGATCTGATAATTGTAATTGAATTTCACCAATTTCAGTTTCTGTTTTTTCAATTTTATCGGGTAATTGTTTGAGCTCTTGCTGTTGCTTGTAGCTGAGTTTTTTACTATCAGGTTTACTTTTAGGTTTAATCTTAGGCGCTGTTTTGGCTTTTTTCTCGTTAAGACTGTCTTGTTTTTGGATGAGGTAATCGTCATAACCCCCTGCATATTGGTTGATTACACCATCACCATCCATAACCACGGTAGACCCAACTACGTTATTTAAGAAAGTTCTATCATGTGAGATTAAAATCAAGGTTCCAGTGTAGTCAACTAGCATTTCTTCTAGTAACTCTAGCGTTTCCACATCTAGATCATTTGTGGGCTCATCAAGTATGAGTAAGTTAGCAGGTTGTGAGAGAATTTTAGCCAACATTAGTCGGTTCTTCTCACCGCCAGAGAACATTCTGATGGGCGCCATGGCTTGTTTTCCAGTGAATAAAAATTGGCGTAAATAACCAATAATATGTTTACTTTTACCACCAATATCAATATGCTCACGTCCGCCAGAAACAAAATCCATGGCTTTCATATTTAGATCAAGATTTTCACGCATTTGATCAAAATAAGCCAGCTTGATGGTTTTTGAGCGACGAATAGTACCGCTATCAGGTTGTAATTCATCCAATAGCAGTTTGATAAAAGTAGATTTTCCGGTACCGTTGCCACCAATAATACCGATTTTTTCACCTTTCAATACCATCATCGAAAAGTCTTTGATTAAGGTCAGTCCGGCAATCTGATAGTTAATTTTTTTGACTTCGAATACCAGTTTAGAGACTCGTTTTTCATCACCTTCTACTGAGTGAATCTTAACACCACCTTGCTTTTTCCGACGATTAACAAAGGAGGATCGCATAGATTCTAAAGCACGCACTCGTCCTTCATTACGAGTGCGCCTGGCCTTAATACCTTGGCGAATCCAAACTTCTTCTTGAGCGAGTTTTTTGTCAAAACGTGCATTTGCCATATCTTCGGCGTGTAATCGCTCGTCTTTACGCTTAACGTAGTCTTTATATCCGCAATCAAACACTGATAGGTGCCCACGATCTAAGTCAAAGACCTTGTTAACAATACCTGCAACAAATGAGCGGTCGTGGCTGATTAATATTAAAGTGCCGTGGAACTCTCTTAGCATTCTTTCAAGATCAAGAATGGCAGTGATGTCCATGTGATTAGTCGGCTCATCAAGTAGTAATACATCAGGCTCTTGAATTAACGCTCTTGCCAGCATAACACGTCGTCGCCAACCACCAGAAAGTGTGGATAAAATCGCCTCAGGGTTGAGTGTAAAGCGATTTAAAATTGCCTCGATTTTATGTAGATATTGCCAAGCATCTAGTTCGTCAATTTGCGCCTGTAGATCACCTGCTGCTTTTAATTCTCCGCTAGTGATCAGTTGCTGATAATCACATAAGAGTAACCCAATATCACCCAAACCTTCGGCAACAATATCAAATAATTTTTTTTCAATATCTTCAGGCGGTGTTTGCTCAAGATAACTGATTTTTGTACCCTTTTTAATCTTTAATTTACCATCATCAGCGCTGATTGTGCCGGACAAGATACGCATAAAGGTTGATTTTCCTTCACCGTTGCGTCCGATCAGTGCAATTTTGTCACCCTTATGAATGGTTGAACTAACACCATCAAGGATTGGCTTATCTGAAAAGCTAAGGGAAATATTATCTAGCGTGATCAGTGGCATGTTTAAGTTCCATGGGTTAAAATCGTGTTAATTCAATATTTATTATTTTTGTATGCAACATTTTATACCTATCAAAGCTTTTGCGAGCATCGTTAGCTTTATCTTATTATTAAGCTTTTCTCCTTCAATTCTGGCAGAAAGTATCGAAGCCAAAGCATTTTCAAGTAATGCGCAAGAAACACGTTATCGTGCTTTAATTAACGAAATTCGTTGTCCTGTTTGTCAAGGCCAAAGTATTGCTGGATCAAATGCAGGATTGGCTAAAGATTTGCGCGAACAAGTTCGAAAAATGATCATTAAAAATAACAGCAACGATGAAATTCGACAGTTCATGGTTGATCGTTATGGTGATTTTGTGGTGTTTAAACCGCCTATGAATAAAAGTACTTATTTGTTATGGCTGGGTCCCTTTGTTTTTTTAGGCTTGGGCCTGTTCTTTTTTATTAGATCTTTATTGAGTAAGAAGAAAACGCCGAAAACTCAAACAATAGATACCTCTAAAGCTAAGGATTTATTGAAGTGAATTATCAGCAAGCGCTACTGATAAAAACCCACAATCGAGGCGCAATAGAAATTACTCAACTGGTGAATACCATTGTTGATGAGTTTGCACAGAACCATACTTTGTGTCATCTTTTTGTTACGCATACGTCAGCTTCACTGATGATTACTGGTAATGAAGATGCGGATGTTTTGTTGGATATTGAAGACTATTTTCAAGCCGTTATAAAAGACGGAAATCCAAATTATCGACATAATAATGAAGGTGATTTTGACATGTCGGGACATATTCGCTCGATCTTAACGGGAGAGAGTAAAACCATTCCAATCCAGGAAGGGCGACTGGCTTTAGGTAAATTCCAAGGCTTGTTTTTATACGAACACCGTGCCGGTGAAAATGCTCGAAAGCTTATCGTAACCTTGTCGTGAGTGTTGAATTAGAGCTTAGCAAGCTAATGGTGGATGCTTACACTCATCAGAAAAATGGTGAATTGTCTTTGGCAATCCAAGCATGGAATGAATTGCTCAATCATCAAGCTGCTGATAAAAATTTAAAAGCCAATGCGCATTTAAGTTTGGGTAATTTACATCAATTACAAGGCAACGACGAATTGGCTATTGAAAGCATGTCTAGCGCTATCAAAGCTAATCCAAATAGCGCAGAAGCTTATTTTTGCCTGGCCTATATGGAGCAAGAAAAAGATAATTTTTCCTCAGCGATTGAGTATTTTGAAAAAGCCCTAGCACTTAATGTACATGATTCTGGTGCTTTTAATAATTTAGGTAATTGCTATGATCGATTAGAAAAAAGCACTGAGGCGATTAACGCTTATTCTCAAGCAATTACTTTGGATGAAAATTATATTGCAGCGATTTACAACCGTGGTAACGCTTATATGAAGATTGCAAAAGACGAACTCGCCCTAGAAGATCTGAATAAAGCCATTGAAATGGATGCAAATTTTTACCAAGCCTATTATAATCGTGGCACTTTATTCAAGCGCATGGGAAAATCCAGCGAAGCTGAAGAAGATTTAACCCAAGCAAAAGCATTAGCGCAACAAGAACTAGAAGAAAAAGGAAAACAGTGAGCGACCAAGACGATAACAAATTAATAACTGAACGAAGAGCAAAATTAGCCACCTTAAGAGAGGCGGGCAATCCCTTTGTTAATGATTTTAAACCAGCCAATTTAGCGCAAGATATTATCAATGATTATGATAGTTTTTCTAAAGAAGAATTAGCAGAAAAAAATATCGAGGTGTCTATAGCAGGGCGGATGATGCTTAAGCGGGTAATGGGCAAAGCAAGCTTTGCGCACATACAAGATTCTAGCGCACAAATCCAATTATTTGTGACGCGCGATGAGTTGCCTGAAGGTTTTTATAATGAGCAGTTTAAAAAATGGGATATCGGCGATATTATTGGTGCAACCGGTACCTTGTTTAAAACTAATGTAGGTGAGCTTTCTATTCGTATTAGTGACATAAAATTACTCACTAAATCCTTACGACCATTACCCGAAAAATTCCACGGATTATCTGATCAAGAAACTCGTTATCGTCAACGCTATGTTGATCTCATCACCAATGAAAAAGCGCGTAATACCTTTAAGCGTCGCTCTCAGATTGTGGCCTATATTCGTAATTTCTTTAATGACATTGACTTTATCGAAGTAGAAACGCCGATGTTACAAACCATTCCAGGCGGTGCGACAGCCAAACCATTTGAGACACATCATAATGCACTTGATATTGGCATGTATCTACGTATTGCGCCAGAGCTTTACCTTAAGCGTTTGGTTGTTGGTGGTATGGATAAGGTGTTTGAAATTAATCGTAATTTTAGAAACGAGGGTTTATCAACGCGCCATAATCCAGAGTTCACCATGATTGAGTTTTATCAGGCTTATGCAACTTATCATGATCTTATGGATCTGACTGAGCAACTGTTCCGTGGTATTGCCCTTGATGTCTGTGGTAGTGCAACCATACATTACCAAGGCGATGATTTTGATTTTTCAAAATCGTTTGATCGTATTAGCGTGTTTGATTCAATCTTGCAATATAATCCAACATTAGCAGCGGATGACCTTAACGAAGATAATGCTAAGAAAACAGCTGAAAATCTTAACATTCAAGTCAAAGATAACTGGGGTTTAGGTAAGATCCAAATTGAGATTTTTGAAGCAACGGTTGAAGAAAAACTTATACAGCCGACTTTCATTACCGAATACCCAACTGAGGTATCACCACTGGCACGTCGTAACGACAACAATCCATTTATCACTGATCGTTTCGAGTTGTTTATTGGTGGTCGTGAGATTGCCAATGGCTTCTCTGAGCTTAATGATGCCGAAGATCAAGCAGCACGATTCAAAGCCCAAGTGGCTGAGAAAGATGCGGGTGATGATGAGGCCATGCATTATGATGCAGACTATATTCGCGCTCTAGAATATGGCATGCCACCAACGGCAGGTGAGGGTATTGGTATTGATCGATTGGTGATGTTATTTACTGATTCCCCATCGATTCGTGATGTGTTGTTGTTCCCACACATGCGCCCTGAGGTTAAAGCGTGACAGGCTTTAACCGAAGAAGTAGTCTTGGGCTGCGCCCCGAGACTAAGTGAGTTTAATACCTGTTTTAGCGATTGATGGCCCTAGTGGGGTTGGCAAAGGTACAGTTGCCCGTATCATGGCACAAAAATTAGGTTGGCATTTGTTAGACTCTGGTGCGATTTATCGCGCCTTTGCATTGGCAGTTGACGCCAGAAATATTGATGTTACAGATGAATCTGCGTTAGTAGAAGTTGCCAATAATCTCGATTTAGAGTTTAAAACTGAAACCGATAGTGAACTGGTGAGTGTGTATTTAGATGGACAAGATGTATCCAAGGTTTTACGCACCGAACAAACCGGTGAAATGGCTTCCAAAATCGCCTCAATTGGTGTGGTACGCGCCGCACTTTTAAAACGTCAGCAAGCGTTTGCAAAAGCGCCTGGTTTAGTGGCTGATGGTCGGGATATGGGTACCGTGGTTTTTGCCGATGCTCCTTTTAAAGTTTTCTTAACGGCAAGTGCACAAGAGCGCGCTAATAGACGCCTAAAACAATTGCAAAATCAAGGGTCTGAGGGTATAATTTCTCAAATCTTAGCAGATGTTATAGCTAGAGACGAGCGTGATTCTTCACGCAAACACTCACCGCTCAAACCTGCCAAAGACGCCTTAATCATTGATACCACTGAGTTATCGATTGATGAGGTAATCACTCAAGTGAGTGAATTAATTAAAGCTTAAGCGGTTAAGCTTTATAAATAAACTAACCCGATAATCACCCAACTTACACCGTTGTTGGATAATTTACCGGTCAATATCAAAGAAGAAAATATGTCAGAATCATTTGCAGAGCTGTTTGAAAACAGCGTAGAACAACAAAACGTAAAAGTCGGTGCCTTATTAATGGGTACTGTCGTTAGCATTAATCGTGAAAAAGCGATTGTTAATGTT
>QOAH01000014.1 GCA_003978185.1 Candidatus Thioglobus sp. | reverse complement strand
AGATTGCTTTTGTTTAATGATTTCGATTTTTTCCGAAAAATTTTCTTTTAAGAAACTCTGTGTTATCTCAAATTCAGATTCTATATAGATCTTGCTATGGGTTGTTACAAAATTGCCGTTTTTTAGTGCTTTTAACGCTTTTGAGACTAGGTTTTTGTTAAATGGCGGGTCTAACAGCACAAAATCAAAGATTTCTGTATTTCTTTGATTTAAAAAAACAAGCGAATCTTGGTTAAAAAAGCTGATTTTGGCTGACTTTAATAATTTCCGATTTTTTTTTAAACTTTGAAAGGCGCTTAAATTTATCTCGATACTGGTGACTTGCTTAGCACCACGAGATAATGCTTCAAAACTTAGTGCACCACTGCCAGCAAATAAATCTAGATAAGTTTTATCAAAAGATTCGAATTGAATCCAGTTGAACAGTGTTTCTCGAACTTTGCCCGGTGTAGGTCTTAAGCCATCAGCATCGGGAAAGCTGAATTTTCTACCCCGATACTCACCACCAATGATTTGAAAGGTGTTGCTGTTGGCCAAAGGCTATTTTTTATAAGCGTCGAATGATTCTTGCAGTTCTCTTTTAGCTTCTGCCGCATCACCCCAACCATCAATTTTTACCCACTTGCCGTCATCTAAATCTTTGTAATAGCGGAAGAAGTGTTCGATTTGGTCTTTAAGCGTAGCACCCACATCATCAATACATTTAATATCATGATAAGATTTACACAGCTTGTCTGTTGGTACTGCTAATATTTTTGAATCTTTACCGGCTTCATCTGTCATCAATAACACACCAATTGGACGCACTGTGATTACTGAATCATGAATTAAAGGATAAGGGGTGATTACCAAGACATCAGCTGGGTCACCATCATCTGCTAATGTTTCTGGTACAAAACCATAGTTACAAGGGTAGAACATCGGTGTGGAAATAAAACGATCCACGAACATGGCGCCAGTTTCTTTGTCGATTTCGTATTTAACTGGAGACGAGTGTGCTGGAATTTCAATAATAACGTTTACTTCGTCAGGTAGGTTGCCTGCTGATACTGGTTTTAAACTATTTTGCATTTTCTAATTCCCCTTGTAATAAATGATAACGCCAACCTTGGCAAAACATAACCGATCGATCACCACGAATATATTTGAGTAATGATTTGCTACTGGCCATTACTTCTATAGCCAAATTATACTGATTTGCTTTTTCTTGGATGAGTTTTTGTAAAACGACTTTTTGAGCTTTTTCAGTTTTTGTTGGCGGTTTGTTTTTGCCGATACTAATCTCAATGTTTTGAATGCTGATGTGCTGAGCCAAAAAATCATCAAAACTCTTTTGCGCTTTGTTTGAAAGTTTTTCTTCGCCTAGGGCATGTGCAATTAATGGCTCATCTGCTAGTATCCATTTACGTGGTCTATTGTTAGATTGCGCCCGATGCTCTCGCCATGCAGCCAATTGTGCAGCTAATACGTGTGCATTTTTATTAATTCTAGATAGACCCTTGACTCGTTGCCAAGCTTGATCAATCGGTGGAAGGTACAAATCGATATTAAGTAAGTTTTGAGCCTCTTCTATAATCCAATCCAATTTATTTTCAGCTTGTAATTGTACTTTTAATTGGTGATAATTTTTTATCAAGTAGCGCACATCGTCTAGCGCGTATTCAATTGCGGCTTCGGGTAATGGGCGTGTGGTCCAATCAAGGCGTGTGTAGGCTTTTTCTAAATAGACATTTTGCAAACTCTCAGTCAGCGCTTGATAAGAAATTTGTATTGGGTGATTGAGTAAGCTGGCAGCAATTTGCGTATCGAATAATTGCTGAGGTAATCGTCCTGAAAGACAATGCATGGCCTCAATATCTTGGCGAGCAGAATGCACGATCCAAACGCAATCGTTTTGGTAGAGCTTGTCAAACAAAGGTTCAAGATCGTCAAGGGCTAAAACATCAATACAGTCCGTCGCGCTTTTGGTGGCGATTTGTACCAAGCACAAAACCGGATAGTAAGTACTGACACGTTTAAATTCAGTATCAATTGCAAGCTCAGTTTCACCTTGAATAGTCTTAAGAAAATCATATAGTTGCGCTTGTGTTTGTATCATTGTTGTATTTTAGCAACAATTAAACTTGACGCGTGATTTTTTATGAGATAATCAGCTCAAAAAATAATAAGATAACTTAAAAATAAGATGTTTGATCAAACGTTTGCCATACAAAGAAGCTTGCCAACTTGGTTATGGCTTATTGTCTTTTTAATTTCTATTTCAGGCACATTTTATATGGGCCTTAATCCGAGCTTGATTGGAGAGTGGTGGTGGATTTTGGCAAGTTATAACGGACTGATGAGTCTAATTGCAATGGTTTACATTGTAATTAATGTTAGAAAACTAAAGCGTAATATCGATGAAAATATCATTGGCTCTCGGTTTGCTTGGTCGTTTATTAAAATTACCCCATTGTTGGTGATTGTGCCTGTTTTGTCTTTCTATTTGTTTTCTTTTCAAACCATTCAAGAAAATGTCGCAAACTCTGAAACAGCCTTTGATGCCTTTAGTCAAAACTTTATTGTTCATGTAGATGGCTTATATGAAGATGTTCAAGAGGTTAGGAATGAGCGTTATACCGAGCAAACTAAACGCTTATTGACTGTAATCACCTCGTATGGTGATTTTCAGAAAGATGTTGAAACTTATCGAGAAGATATGCAGTTTTTCCTTGAGGGGCTTGTCGACAAAGGTTGGGCTTGTCAAATTACTTTATTAGATTCTAATGAGATTATCATTGCCAAAACAGCCGATGTAAGTCATTGTCGGTCTTTAGAGGATCAGCCGTTATCAGGTTTACAGCCGCGTTTAATTAATGAAGATGAGGAGACTAACGTTGTACAGGTTAAGATGTCAACGCGCTATATTGATCGTGTACCAACTAAAAATTATTTGGTGGTTGATGCTATTTATGCTTCCGACCCAGGATTGACGCAATTTTTAGGAAAAATGCAAAAATTTAGTCGAAGTTCAAAAAACATTAAGTTCGATTTAAATACCTCAGTTACACAAAATCGATTTTTAATCGATTTTTCGTCCACTATTTTATTAGCGATTTTAAGTGTGTTGATGATTATTTTTCGCACCATGGATCACTTAATGATGCCGCTACATAAATTATCGCTCGCAACCAAAGAGATCTCGAAAGGTAACTACGATGTTATGGTTGATGATGATAAGCAAAACATAGATATGTGCCAGCTAATTGGGCATTTTAACAATATGTCTAAACAAATTAAATCTTCGCGTGAAGGCTTGGATACGCATAACTTGTATTTAGAAACTATCTTGAAGTATTCATATGGTGTGATTGGTCTAGATAAAGACAAAAAAATCCAGCTTATTAATCCGGTCATTGTGGAAATGTTAGCTATGGATGGTAAAGACAGTTTTGTTGGGAAATTCTGTTCTGAAATTGTTGATAAATACGCTTATTTGAAGCCATTATTTAGCATGACTAGTGGCAAACTAAAGCAAGATTTTGGTGAGTGGAGTGAAGAAGTTGAGATTTCATTGCCAAATCGACATCTATTGCTGTCTTGCCAAGGTGCAGCGTTAGAGGTTGAGGGTGAAACCTTAGGCCATGTGATTATTGTTAAAGACATCTCACAACTTCATAGAGCACAGAAAAAAGCCGCTTGGGGTGAGGTGGCAATGCGCATGGCACACGAGATTAAAAATCCATTAACACCAATTTTGTTATCTGCACAACGTCTTAGAAATATATTCTTAGAAACACTTAAAGGTAAAGATTTAGAGATTATCGATAAAACCACCAATGTGATTATTGATCAAGTTAAATCAATGGATGCAATGGTTAGCGCGTTTGCAGATTATGCCAATATGCCACAAATTGAACGTAAGTTGGTGGATTTAAATGTATTGGTTAATCAGTCTGTTGATCTTTATGATGCACAAGATAATATAACCATTGAATTTGATTTAGCAAGTGATGTACCTAGGCTGTTGCTAGATACTAATAATATTTCTCGAGTTTTGATTAATTTGGTTAAAAATGCTGCAGAATCAGTAGAACAAAAACGCGATTTAAATGTCAAGATTACAACCCAATATTTACCCTCCCAGGGTATAGTTCGTTTAACAGTCCAGGATGATGGCGATGGGTTTGATGCGGCAATCATTGACCGTGTGTTTGAGCCTTACGTTACAACAAAATTAAAAGGTAGTGGCTTAGGTATGGCCATTGTGAACAATATTATTGAACAGCATGATGGGCGAATTTCTGCTGGCAATATAGAGCCACATGGGGCTATTATTACCATTGAATTTGATTATATAGACAATAATAAGGAATAAATATGGACAACTTACCGGCAATTGGAAAGATTCTTATCATCGATGATGAGCGTATTAACTCTGAAACAATGAAAGACATTTTAGAAGATGTTAATTATCAAGTCGTATTGGCTGATGATGCCGCCCAAGCTAAGACTATTGTCAAAGATCAAGCCTTTGACCTGATTATGATGGATGTTTGGATGCCTGGACAAGATGGTATGTCTTTATTAGAAGAATGGGTAGTTGAAGGTTTTTCGATGCCAGTGGTGATGATGTCAGGTCATGCAGAGCATCAAGATGTTGTTAGAGCTATTAAGCTTGGCGCAGTTGATTTTTTGAAAAAACCATTGCATGATTTATTACCCTTAGTGCGTAAACTGCTTAGCGAACAAATAGATGACGAGCAAAGAGTCATTGGTATTGATTTTAATTTACCTTTGAAGCAAGCTAGAAACATCTTTGAGAAGCAATACTTTAATCATCATTTAGAAGAGAATAATCATAACATTGCTAAAGTGGCAGAGTTGGCAGGGCTAGAGCGTACCACTCTGTATCGAAAATTAAAAGATTTGGGAATCGATAAAAAATGAAAATTTTAATCTTGGGTGCAGGCCAAGTCGGCGCTTCACTGGCAAAATATTTAGGTTCTGATGAAGAGAATGATATTACTATCATTGATAAGGATGAGGCTAATTTATCCTCTTTACAGCGTCATCTAGATATTAAAACCATTTGTGGTCATGCCTCTTATCCTAATATTTTAGAAGAAGCAGGTATTAAAGAAATGGATATGGTGATTGCTGTAACCAAATCTGACGAAGGTAACATGCTGGCTTGTCAAATGGCACATACCTTGTACCAAGTAGATAAAAAAGTGGCACGTATTCGTACTGCCGAATATTTGCATCGTAAAGAATTATTTTCAGATAATGCTATTCCTATTGATTTTATTATTACCCCTGAAGTCTTGGTGACCGACTATATTAAGCGCGTAGTGGAAGAGCCTGGTGCAGAACAAGTATTTGAATTTGAAGATGGGTTAGTGCAATTGGTAGAAACCCGTGCTTATGCAGGCACGCCAATTGTCGGTCGTCCGATTAAAGAATTACACGAACATCTGCCAAAAACACGCATGCGTATTGTTAGTTTGTATCGTAATGGTAGGGCAATTCCAGCGTATGGTGATACCATTATTAAAGATGGCGATCGTGTGTACTTTGTTACTAAAAAAGACAGCGTTTCTAAGGTTTTAAAAGAATTTAGACGACTTGATAAGGCTTATAAAAATATCATTATTGCTGGTGGTGGTCATATCGGCCTTGATCTGGCTAAACATTTGGAAAAAGATCACCGTGTACGTATTATTGAGTTAAATAAAGAGCGAGTTATTGAAATTGCAGAGCAGCTTGAAGATGCCTTAGTCTTGCATGGCAATGCTTCTGATGAAGAATTATTACTGGAGGAGGGTATTGAAGATACTGATTTATTCTTAGCACTCACAGATTCTGATGAAATCAATGTAATTGTGTCTATTTTGGCTAAACGTTTAGGTGCGCATAAAACCATTGCCTTGGTTAAGCGCAATGTTTATGAAGACTTAGCCGAGCAAAGTGAAGATGTTGATATGGTGATTTCACCTGACCAAATCACCACCAGTGGTATTTTGGCACATATTCGTAAGGGCGACACTATGATGGTTCATTCCTTACGTCAAGGTAAGGCTGAAGCCATTGAAGTTATTGTTCATGGTGATCATACACATTCTGATGTTGTTGGAAAAACCATTGAGGAGATTAACCTACCAGATGGCGTGGTTGTCGGCTCAATAGTAAGAAATAATGAAGTCATTATGGGTTCACGCAAGCTGGTGATTGAAGAGGGTGACCACGTACTCATCGTGCTTAGTGATGTCAGTAAGATTCACGAAGTTGAAGCGTTGTTTGAAGGATATTTTGATTAGTAATGGGTGATCATGCAATTTAGTATCGTTTTTAAAACCATTGGCTTGTTGTTAATGGTCTTTAGTTTGACACAACTCCCGCCATTGTTGGTTGATTTTATCTATCAGCAGAATGAGGCGCAATCTTTTATTACTGCATTTTTATTAACACTACTCAGTGGCTTTATTTTATGGGCACCCTTTAGAAACACCAAAAAAGACTTTAGAATCCGAGAAGGCGTCTTGGTTGTGGTTAGTTTTTGGTTCGTTCTTTCGTTGTTTGCGACCATTCCATTTTTATTGTCAGAATCGCTCAGAATGTCATTCAGCGATGCATTTTTTGAATCGATGTCAGGTTTAACCACCACAGGCGCTACTGTATTGGCTGGATTGGATGATTTACCTAAGGCGATTTTGTACTACCGACAACAACTACAATGGCTTGGTGGTATGGGTATTATTGTTTTAGCAGTGGCGATATTGCCAATGCTGGGGGTTGGTGGTATGGAGCTTTACCACGCAGAATCTAGCGGTATTTCTAAAGAAAGACTCACCCCAAAACTCACACAAACTGCCAAAGCGCTGTGGAAGATCTACATTAGTTTTACCATTGTTTGTGCGCTGGGTTATTACCTAGCAGGAATGGATGCCTTTGATGCAATTGGGCACAGTTATTCTACGGTGGCTATTGGCGGTTTCTCTACTCACGACGCATCTATTGGTTACTTTAATTCAAGTGCGATTGAAAGCGTTGCGATTATATTTATGTTCTTAGCAGGTATAAATTTCTCTTTGCATTTCTTTGTTTGGCAAAAGAAAAATGCTTTTGCTTATTCGCAAGATTCAGAGTTTAAAACGTATTTGTTTATCTTGCTTTCCACTACCATTGTTGTTGGTGCTTATTTGTTTGACAGTGGTTATTACCCGAGTGTGAGTGAGTCAGCGCGACAAGCACTATTCCAGACCGTTTCGATTGCTACCACCACAGGTTTTGCTTCTACTGATTATTCTCAATGGCCATTTATCTTGCCAATGCTATTGATTTTTGCTAGCTTTATTGGTGCTTGTGCGGGCTCAACCGGTGGTGGTATTAAGGTGGTTCGGGTGTTGCTTATGTTTAAGTTGGCGATGAAAGAAATCAAAAAATTCATTCATCCGAACGCACACATCAATATCAAACTGAATCAGCTGAAAAAACCTTGGTCTCAGTTTGGGGCTTCTTTTCACTATATGTTATTGCTTTTATTATTATCTTAATTGCATTAATGTTTACTGGTTTGGATCAAATCACTGCCTTTTCAGCAACGGCAGCGAGTATTAACAACCTAGGCCCAGGTTTGGGAGAAGTAGCAGCCAATTATGGTGGTATTAGTGATTCGGCAAAGTGGATTTTAAGCTTTTCAATGCTACTTGGGCGTTTAGAAATATTAACGCTGATGGCGTTATTGCATAAGGCTTTTTGGCGTTTTTAAATTATTCAACAACAATGTTATAACCTGGCAATGCATTGAGTAATTGCTTTCCATAAAATTTAGATACTAAGCGATTATCAAAGATTGTAATTTTTCCAGTATCAGTTTCAGTACGAATTAGTCGTCCACAAGCTTGAATAAGCCTAAGTGATGCGTCAGGTAGTGAGATTTCCATAAATGGATTGCGATTTTGAGATTGTAAATAATCTTGAGTGGTTTTTTCAATCGGTGAATTAGGTACGCTAAAGCGTAACTTTACAATCACCACGTGGGTAAGGTTGTCACCTTTGAGATCCACACCTTCAGCAAAACTGTCCAGACCAAAAATCACACTACCTTGATTCTGTTTACGTAGGTTAATGTGTTTTTCTATGATGAGTTTTTTAGAAAATTCCCCTTGTATAAACAATTCACAACCGAGTTTTTGCTCTACTAAATCAGCCACCATTTGCATTTGCTTGTTAGAGGCAAATAACACCAAAGAGCCTTCATTGCTATCGATACGCTCTAAAAGCTGTGAGGCTACCTCTTGTGTGTGTTCATACACTTGTGTTGGGTTGTTTTTAAAGTTAGCCACAATAAAGTCTACTTGGTCAAAATTAAAAGGTGAGGGAAGGCGCAAGTATTGATTTTCTGCTTTAACTAAGCCCAATTGTTGGTTGAGTCTATCAAAACTACCAAGTGATGATAAAGTGGCCGAAGTCAAAACCGCACCTGCGACTTTTGACCAAATCAGTTGGTCTAAATTGTGTGAAATGTCAATTTGTGCACTATTTAAGATATAGTTGGTTTTTTTATTGGCTGAAGTGGTTTTTTCGATCCATCGAGAATGCGGCGCTTGTCCAGCTTCATCTGCTTGTAAAAACGAGGAAAGCAACAACAAAATAGAAGACAGATGTTGTTCGCACTCACCTAAGGCGTTGTTAAGTGGGTCTGCAATGGTTTTTTCTACCATTTTTATTTTTAGAAAATCTGACCACGATTCTTTTAATTGCTCAAATTGGGTGTGAGTATTGCCAATGGTGGTGGTTAAGTTTTGACAAATTGTTTGAATCGGTGCATCCACAAGCCCTTGGTCGAACAAGTGAATTTCTTCATCAAAGGTTAGGCTTTTAAGTAACTCAGTTAAATCGGATAAATAATCATCCACTGCTTTAATGTTATTATCAGGCAGATCAGTTTGTGTAAGTTTACAAACTTGTTCACTCACGCCTTGGGTTTGGCGTAGGCTAGTTTTAATAAATTCGGTACCAGTACTGAGTGAGAAATGGGACAAGGCTTTATGGTTAAGATGGTGCGCTTCATCAAAGATGTAAATGGATTCATCCACGTCAGGCAATACGGTGTTTCCGGTACTAAGATCGGCTAAGACAAGGTCGTGATTAGCGACAATAACATCAGCTTTGGTGATTTTTTTTCTGGCTTTAAAAAAAGCACAGTCATTATAAAATTCACAATTTTTAGCGGTACAGGTAAAACGATTGCAAGCGATTTTTGACCACAATGAGCCGTCTGGATTTTGCTCTAAGTCGTCTATTTCACCATTCCATTTTTTGGCTGAATAATCCTCAAGCATTTCACCCAATCGATCTAATTGGTATTTTCCCGGCGGTGCATCCCATAATAAAGCGTTATCGAATAATTCATTGTCACTGGCATTATCTTCAACTAAGTTGATTAGATTACGCACACAAACATAACGAGATCGCCCTTTAACCAATGCGTATTCAAAATCAACCGAGCAGTATTTTTGTACTTCAGGAATGTCTTTGTTGAGCAGTTGTTCTTGTAGGGCAACATTAGCACTAGAAACAATCAGTTTCTTTTTTTGCGCTTTAGCAATCGGGATGGCGCTGAGTAAATAAGCCATGGTTTTACCGGTACCAGTTGGTGCTTCAACACATAGAATAGGATTTGAATTTTTATACTCACCAGCCAGAGTTTTAGAAATCTCTGCGATCATTTTATTTTGCGATGGTCGTACTCTAAAACCTTTCATATCAGTCTTTAGAGTGATAAAAGATTCCCGTATTTGAGCTTTGAGCTCGCTAGATAGCACTAAGATTTACGCTGTAAGGATAAGTCGCACAATAACATAAGCGCTTCTTTGTAATCCGAATCTTGAAGGCTGGATAAGGATTGTTTGGCCAAATTGACTGATTCTTGTGCTTTTGATCGTGTGTAATCAAAGGCTTTGACTGTTTGAAGAATATGGACAATGTGTTCAATATCGGAGTTGTCTGCATTCTCAATGGCGTTAACCAGTAGTTCTCTATCTTTACCAGAGGTTTTTCCAAGGGCGTAAATTATAGGTAGCGTGGTTTTTCCCTCAGCAAGGTCATCACCCACTTCTTTACCCATAGTTTCTTTGTCAGACTCATAATCAAGCACATCATCGATAATTTGAAAAGCATTGCCTAAATGTAAGCCATAATCTCGTAGTGCTAATTCTTGCTGTTCGTCGGCATCGGATAAAATGGCGCCAATTTGTGTTGCCGCCTGGAATAGTACAGCTGTTTTTCGCTCAATGACGCGGTAGTACTCTTTCTCAGTGAGTGCAGAATTTTGGCAATTAAGCAGTTGCATTACTTCGCCTTGGGCGATCTCATTAGTGGCTTTAGAAAGGATAGTCATAATACGCATTGAGTCAGGTTTAACCATCATCTCAAAGGCACGGGAATAAAGAAAATCACCGACTAAGACACTAGCGGCATTACCCCAAACTTCGTTGGCAGTATCCTTGCCTCGACGTGTGTTGGATTCATCAACGATATCATCATGCAATAGTGTCGCTGTATGAATCAGCTCGATCACCACAGCCATTAAATGATGATGCCCACCCTGATAATTGGTCGCGCGTGCACATAGCAGTAAAAGTAATGGGCGTAATCGTTTACCACCTGCACCAATAATGTAACCACTCATTTGGTTAATCAGTGCCACATCAGAACTAAGATGATCAATCAATACTTGATCTGTCTTAGCGATGTCGCTTTGAACGAGTTTTTGAATATCTTCAAAATTTTTCATGGAAACTATTTTAAACCATTGGCCAGTAAATATACTTCTTTAGAGCGCGCTCTTGAGGCTTTTGGTTTGCGAATGGTGACCTTAACAAATGCCGCTCTGCAAGATTTTACAAAGGCGTCAAAACCATCACCCTGAAATACTTTGATAAAGAAATAACCTTTAGGTGTGAGTGTTTTAATGGCCATATCAAGTGCCAATTCACACAAATACATCGATTTTGGAATATCAACTGAGAGTTGCCCGCTCATGTTGGGCGCCATGTCTGAGAGCACCACATCCATTTTATGGCCTTCGGTGAGTTGTAACAGCTTTTCATAAACCGAGTCTTGGGTGAAATCACCACATAAAAAATCCACATTAGGAATGGGCTCAATATCAAGAATATCGCTGGCAATAACTTGACCTGATTTACCCACCAGTTTAATTGCTACTTGACTCCAGCCACCAGGGGCAGCACCTAAATCAAGTACACGCGAACCTGGCTTAATAAATTTATCTTTGTCAATAACCTCAGTGAGTTTGTAAACAGCACGTGAGCGATAACCTTGCTTCTGTGCTTTTTTTACATATTCATCGCTCAGATGTTCACTCATCCAACGGCCAGAACTGCTTTTTTTACCCATAAATAGTTATATCAATAATTTCTAATATTGAATGGTATTTTACGGGATAATAGTACCTTTTTCGCATTCACTTACTCATATGAATACCAAACTTAGAAATATCGCTATTATTGCTCACGTTGACCATGGAAAAACCACTTTAGTTGACAAACTACTTGAGCAGTCTCAAACTTTTAATGATCGTTTTGAGTCAACCGATCGCATGATGGATTCTAACGATTTAGAAAAAGAACGTGGTATTACTATTAGTTCTAAGAATACAGCCATTAAGTGGAACGATTATCATATTAATATTGTTGACACCCCAGGACACGCCGACTTTGGTGGTGAAGTGGAGCGTGTACTTTCTATGGTGGATTCAGTGCTTTTATTGGTAGATGCACAAGAAGGTCCAATGCCACAAACTCGTTTTGTAACCAAAAAGGCTTTTGATCAAGGTCTTAACCCTATTGTTGTGATTAACAAGATTGACAAAGATGCGGCTCGCCCTGATTGGGTAATTGACCAAGT
>QOAH01000133.1 GCA_003978185.1 Candidatus Thioglobus sp. | reverse complement strand
GTGATTTTGCTGATGTAAAAACCAATGGCGTGATTCATCAGAAACTCGCTAATGAGGCCCTAATAACGCTTAAAGTTGATGAGCGCGGATTAGAGCAATTGGATCGAGATTATTTATCGATCATGACCCAAAAATTTTCAGGTGGTCCGGTGGGCCTAGATACACTTTCAACCGCTATTGGCGAAGATCGTGGTACATTGGAAGACATGGTAGAACCTTATTTAATTCAACAAGGTTTTATTATGCGCACACCACGTGGTCGTAGCGCAACAGATTTAGCCTATTCACATTTAGGCTTGACTAGTCCATCTCAAGCACCAAACAGCAGCCCTCTAGGAGGGCAAGTATCAAGTTTGTTTAATGAGTAACCTAGATATTCGAGTTTATTACGAAGATACAGACAGTGGTGGTGTGGTTTATTACGCCAATTATTTAAAATTCATCGAAAGAGGGAGGTCTGAATTTCTTCGAGATTTAGGTTTTGAGCAAGATGATTTGGTTGAAACGCATAATGTAATCTTTGCAGTAAGATCAATTAATGCAGATTATCACTCACCAGCTAGATTCAATGATTTATTGAGTGTACAAACTTCGATTGAAAAAACAGGTCAAGCAAGCTTGGTTTTTTCACAGAAAATAACGCCTTCAAAGCAAAATAAGGTATTATTTAAAGCACAAATAACAGTGGCATGCCTACATGCTGATAGTTTTAAGCCTTGCGGCATCCCAACAATCATTTTGGAGAAAATAAATGGATAGTTTGTCAATCTTTAGTTTAATTATAAACGCCGGTTTTGTAGTACAGGTGGTGATGTTTATTTTAGTGTTAATGAGTATTTATTCTTGGACACTAATCTTGTCAAAAAAGAAAATTTTGATAGATGCAAAAAAAGACATTTCTGATTTTCATCGTCATTTCCTTGCCGATACGGATCTAGATAAACTACATAATCAAATCCCAACAATTGCTGCCAATCGTTCACCAATGGAGCATATTTTTGGTTCAGGCTATGGTGAGTTTATTCACTCACAGTCAACCTCCAATCAAGCACTGATTATGAATTCCGAACGCGCTTATCGCTCAATGAACACCACCGCTAATAATGAAATTGATCGCCTAGATGGTGGTTTGAGTATATTGGCAATGATTGCTTCATCTAGCCCGTATATTGGTTTGTTTGGTACTGTATGGGGGATTATGCACTCTTTTATTGGATTAGCATCCGTTAAACAAGCCACGATTGCTATTGTTGCTCCTGGTATTGCCGAAGCTTTGATTGCGACAGCATTTGGTTTGTTTGCCGCAATTCCGGCCACCATTGCTTATAATCGCTTGGTTTCTCAAGTACAGTCAATTGGTAACAAGTACACAGCCTTTATTGAAGAGTTGTTTGTTATTTTCCAAAGACAGCAGTAAGTAGTAATGATCGAATTACCAAAACGCGCCAGACCGAATATCGATGCGCAAATTAACATTGTCCCCTATATTGATGTGATGTTAGTTCTCTTGGTTATCTTTATGATGACCACACCCATTATTGAGCAAGGGATTGAAGTAGATTTACCCTCTGCTGAGGCAGAAATGGTTGATTTCAGCGAGCATCAGCCTACGGTTATTACCATTGACAAAACAGGCCGGTATTTTATTAATTCATTAGATGATGAAAGTGCTGAGGTATCTAAAGGCGAGCGACTACCTTTAGGCATTATTGCAGGTCGTGTGCGCGCCCGTATGGATATCTATCCAGAAATGAAAGTCTTTGTGAGGGGTGATCAAAATGTACCTTACGGAAGGGTTGTGTCATTAATGTCTTTTTTGCAAAAGAACGGCGTTAATAAGGTAGGTATTGTGACTGAATCACCAGATGCGAAATAATATGAATACTGACTTTCTCAAAAAAATAAAATTACCTAAAGAAATTAAATTACCTCAAATTGCGCAAAAACATCCAATCGCATTCTGGGTAGCAATCGCATTACATGTTGTTGTTTTGATTGGTTTAATTAACTCTAATATGCAGAGTTGGGATGAGAGTATGAAGGCCGCCCAATCCAAGCCAACTTACGCCGTTCCTAAAGCAGTAACAATTGATTTAAGTGAGATTAAGCAGGAGAAACAGCGTTTAATCAATCTTCAGAAGAAAAAAGAAAAGCGCCTTAGAGACTTACAGCGCGCAGAGAAAAAAGTAGAAAATGAACGCTATAAAGAACAACAGCGTCTTAAAAAAATAAAAGCCAATATCAAGAAAGAAAGGAAGGTTAAAGCATTAGCTGAAAAGAGTCGAAAAGCCACAGAGAAGAAAGTTAAAGAGGCTTTAAAGAAGAAAAAAATAGCTGATAAAAAAACCAAGCAAGCAGAGCAAAAGAAAAAGATTGCCGAGAAGCAGGCAAAAGCTGCTGAAAGGAAGAAAAAATTAGCCGAAGAAAAAGCCAGGCTGGCCGAAAAGAAAAGAAAGTTAGAGGCTAAGAAATTCAAAAAAGAACAAAATAAACGCGCTCTAACACAAGAGATTCAGGCTGAGACCGATCAAGAGAGAAAAATAGTTAGAAAAAGTCAGATTGAGGCATTAAAAGAGAGCTACATTAATCAAATTGCTGCCAGAGTAAGAGAGCATTGGCGTTATAAAGGTGCAAAAGATAGCTGGGGTTGTGATGTGCATATTATGCAGGACGCTCAAGGCAATGTTAAGAGTGTTAACGTCCAGTCTTGTATTGTTGATAAAAACACTAAACGCAAGTCATTTAGAGATTCAATTGAACGTGCGGTCAACAAAGCATCTCCACTACCAAGCGCACCAGACAAAGGCGTGTTTGATCGTGAAATCTTATTTCATTTTAGGGTGAACTAATGGTAGATATTGATAGTATTACTGACGATCAAAAGAATGAGCTTACCCTTCGGTTGACACAAGTTATGGAGCAGTGGAAATTAGCTGATCAAGATCAGATTACTCTATTAGGCTTGCCAGAATCACTCAAGGCTAGACATTTGTATTTGTACAGAAGAGGTGATAAATCTTTTGACTTTGACCAAACCTCTATTAACCGTAGCGAAATGATTTTAGGTATTCATGAATCACTTGGCACAACCTTCCCTACCAATCGCGAATATGCCTCTATTTGGCTCAAACGACCGGTGAAAAAGTTTAAACACAAAGCCCCATTAGAGTTAATGCTTAGTGGTGATACTGGCATGAAGCGTGTTTGGTTTTTTCTAGATTGCACGCAAGGCTGGAAGGATTAAACAGATGAAAAAGCCAAATTTAATTGAAGTAAAAACTCAAACTGAAGCACTTTATACGCTCAGAGTGCTGACCAACAACACTGATGATTTGCTTACTGAAATTGCTGATTTGGCTGGTAAGAATAAAAAACAATTTCAACATGCACCCGTTATTCTCGAGATTGAAAATAAACATTTTCAGGCTAACGAGTTGGCAGTGTTAATAGAGATCTTAACCCAGAATGATATGGTGGCAGTAGGGATTCGTTCACGCAAACAAGAGTTGATTGATTTTGCCAAATTTTCAGGTTTGGCAGTGTTTGGTAAGTCATTAACGCCGAGCAAGCCAAAAACCTCTAAAAAGATCGCCAATGATGAATCGCCTAATCTACATCAAGATAAAGTTTATCAAGCGCCTAAGATTGTAGCCAATAAAGTCTATTCATCAGCGCAAGTGGTAGCAATGGATAGTGATCTAGTATTATTAGGTGTGGTTAAATCAGATGCAGAAGTTATGTCATATGGCAGTGTTTCTGCTTATAAAGAAGTGCGGGGCAAAGTATTTGCTGGTATTTCTGGTGATGAAAAAGCTACCATCTTTATTCATTCATTTAATGCCCAATTAGTCTCCATTGCTGGCGTGTACAAAAAGTTTGACGTGGTGCCAACCAAGCTTTATGCGCGCTCAGTCATGATTGATTTAAACAAAGGTAAATTAAGGTTTCAAATAGTATGAGTACACAAGATTTTTTACTAGAGCTCGGCACAGAAGAGCTGCCACCCAAGTTATTAAAGCAGTTATCTAAGGCGCTCACAAACAATGTGACCATACAGTTGTCTGAGCTCAATTTGTCATACACCAAGGCTGTGTCTTTTGCTACGCCAAGACGCTTAGCTGTATTAGTGAGTGACCTACAGTTACAGCAAGAAGACCGGCTCATTGAACGCAAAGGCCCTGCCGTTAGTGCACCTGATCAAGCGGTTGAAGGTTTTGCAAAATCATGCGGTGTTAGTAAAGCCGATCTTCGGCAAAAAGTCTTCGGCAAGGCTGATTATTACTTTTTTACCAAAGAGCAAAAAGGCTTAAAAACACAAGATTTATTACAAGACATCGTTGATACAGCCATTAAAAAAATACCCATTACACGCGCCATGCGTTGGGGTGATTTAGACTTTAACTTTGTGCGCCCAACACACTGGTTAATCATGATGCTGGGTAGCGATGTAGTAGAAGCAACAGTCATGGGTTTAACCAGTGGCAATACCACTCGAGGCATGCGTTTTACTGGTGAGCAAACGTTTAGTATTGATAATGCTGGTGATTATCGCCAAACTTTGTTCGATAAAGCGCAAATTGAAGTTGATTTCGACGTGCGTAAAGAAATGGTCCGTGAACAAGTTTTGCAAGTCGCACTTGATTGCCAATCAAATGCAGTGATTGATGAATCATTGTTAGAGGAAGTTTGTGCCTTGGTTGAATACCCAAAAGCATTTTCAGGTGGTTTTGATGCAAGATTTTTAGACGTGCCAGAAGAGGCGCTCATCTCGGCTATGAAGTCACACCAAAAGTATTTCCATATGGTGGACGATAATGGTAAATTATTACCAGCCTTTATCTCAGTTGCCAATATCGAATCTAGCGATTTATCGGTGATTATCGATGGTAACGAACGCGTCATTAGACCGCGTTTAACTGACTCAGAGTTCTTCTGGGAGCAAGACAAGGCAAGCTCTCTGGCTTCACGCCTGCCTAAATTAGACAGTGTTTTATTCATGAAGTCCTTAGGCTCTATGGGTGAAAAAGCCAAGCGCATTGAATCGTTGTCAACTTATATTGCCAATGTGGTTGGCGCTAGTGCTGATCACAGCGCCCGCGCAGGCCTACTGGCTAAAACCGACCTAGTCTCTAACATGGTCGGTGAATTTGCTGACTTACAAGGTGTAATGGGTGGCTATTACGCACTAAACGATGGCGAAGATGCTGCTGTAGCAACCGCCATTAGCGAACACTATCATCCAAGATTTGCAGGTGATACTTTACCAAGCACCAACGAAGGCTTGGTAGTGGCAATTGCCGACAAGCTCGACACCATTACAGGCATCTATGGCATTGGTCAGGGGCCAACTGGTTCGAAAGACCCGTACGCCTTAAGAAGAATGGCATTAGGTTTGTTGAGAATAATGGTGGAAGCTGAGCTTAAACTTGATCTTAAGGCGCTTATTAAGCAATCACTCGAGTTGCATGCCTCAGAAGTTGACAGATCGAGTGCAGATGCCATCTACCAATTCATGATGGATCGTTTACGTGCATATTACAAAGAACAGAAGGTTAACTCTAAAGCATTTGAAGCTGTATTGGCAGTACGTCCAGAATCACCGTATGATTTCCACTTAAGAGTGGAGGCTTTAAATGAATTCACAAACGACAGTGCATCAGCTAGCTTGATTGAGGCCAATAAACGTATTGCCAATATGCTCAAAGACCATCAAGAGTTAGGCACTCAAGTTGATGGTAGTGTATTAGTTGAAGCCGCAGAAAAAGCACTGTTTGAAGCAACAACAGCCGTTGCTAAGCAGCTCAGTAGCAGTGATGATTACACGCAATCAATGAGAGAATTACTAAGTCTTAAAGAGCCAATCGACACCTTTTTTGATCAAGTCATGGTTAATACTGACGATGAAGCACTTAAGCATTCACGCTTAACATTGCTTAACTGGATAAGAGCTTTATTCTTATCGGTGGCAGACGTTTCTTATCTTTCATAGTGAAAGTCTTAATTCAACGTGTTAGCCGCGCTCAAGTTGAAGTTAATAGCCAATTAATAGGACAGATTGACCAAGGGTTGTTGGTGTTTATCGGCATTGAAAAATACGATGAATTAGCCGAAGCTGACAAAATGATTAAGCGCCTGTTGTCGTATCGTGTGTTTTACGATGCCGACGATAAAATGAATTTATCGGTTAGTGATGTTAAGGGTGGTGTTTTGCTTGTTTCACAATTTACCCTGGTTGCAGATACTAGCTCTGGAACACGCCCTGGATTTTCCACCGCCAAACCACCTAAAGAAGCTGAAGAGTTGTACAATTATTTTGTTCATCAAATGCAAAATGCACATGACACAGTGGCCACAGGTAAATTTGGCGCTGATATGCAAGTATCACTCACCAATGATGGCCCAGTAACTTTCTTATTACAATGTTAGATTCTATCGCCCAAGCCACAGCAAACTATCATCAGTATTTTGTCTGGGTGGGGATAGTGTCTTTTGTTGTTTTTGTTACCAGTCTTTTATTAACCCCAATATTATTAGGCAAGATTCCTCAGGATTATTTTATCCACACCAATCAACACAAAGTTGAAATCAATCACCTTGGTCATTTGATCATTGTCGTTATTAGAACCCTGATTGGTTTTGTACTTTTAATTGCCGGCATTATTATGCTGGTAACACCAGGCCAAGGCATAATTTCTATTTTGCTGGGTTTATTCTTAATGGAGTTTCCAGGCAAGCGCAAGTTAGAGTTGAAGCTGATTAACCATGAGCCAACATTCAAAGCGCTAAACTGGCTAAGAGGAAAAGCTAATAAAGACCCATTTGATCGATGAAAGAGAGTAAGTTGGTTCTTATTATTTTATTGATCACCATTGTGATTTATAGTGTGTTTTATCTAATCACACGTGATGTTGCAATCCCTGAAAACCAAGCTATGCCTTGGCAAAGCTATGTTAATGATCAAGGTAAAACCGTTGTTTTTGACCTAACCATGGGTGAGAGTACGCTAGCTGAATCTATGCGTATATTTGGCACCGAGGTCGAGGCCTCTTTGTTTGAAGACAGAGACAAAAAGCAAGCACTAGAAATTTACTTTTCAAATACCAAAATAGGTGGTATTTCGGCAAGGGTAGTTCTTAATTTAATACTCAATAATCATCAATTTGATGATCTAAGTAACAACATCAAAGAGACTGAGGTAATGCCAACTGGTAACAAAAAAACCATTTTTAACCAAGCAGGAGAGTCTTCAATGTTTGGTTTAACCATTAGTGCGCTAACCTTTATTCCGAGTGCTGATTTATCAGCCGACACATTGTTAGGTTTGTTTAAAAAGCCAGCACGTGTTGAGCTGGTTGAGCCCGGTGTTGAGTATTGGCATTATCCTAGTAAAGGTCTACGAATTATTGTGGATGCTGAGCGTAAAGAAATACTAGAATTCTATAATTTCTGAGTATAGCTATTATGATCAAAATGTACGGCATTAAAAATTGCGACACCATTAAAAAGGCACAGAAGTTTTTAGAGGCACAAGGTGTTGAGTTTGAATTTATTGATTTTCGTCAAAACCCAATTGATGAGCAAACCCTAAAAGGCTTTGTTGATGCTTTGGGCTGGGATAAAGTAATTAACAAACGCTCAACTACGTATCGTAATTTCACCGATGCCGAAAAACAAAACATTACCTTGGCATTGACGTTAAAAAACCCAACGCTTATCAAACGCCCCGTCTTAGTGACGGG
>QOAH01000056.1 GCA_003978185.1 Candidatus Thioglobus sp. | reverse complement strand
CCGCCCGTTTCTTTTGCTATATCTTCATCGGCTACCGAACCTTCATACAAGACAACGTAGGTTGCACCTAATTCACCTCTAACAGCTTTGTAATACGGCTCCATAAAACGATGCCCTGCCTCTACGGCAAGAACAGGATGGTGGAGGATGATCTTCGGCAATCCTGGAATTTGCTGGTGGATTAATTGTTCAACACTAGGATTTTTAGCACCGACTGCAGCAATAGAACAACCGTCACAACTCATCCCTGCCAACCAGAAAGCATGCACTTCTTTGATTGGCCCCGACTCATTGGCAAATAATGGTGTGTGCTCATTACTGAGCACTGTTTCGTCTTTATTACTCATTTTATACCTGCTATTTATACGTATTATTATGGATTGTACACTCTGCCCTAAGGGGAAGGTCAATCATTATTATATACACGTACAATCGATAAGTAATAAATCACAAATACAATTGGATGGCCGTTCACGCGGAGTAGTTAACAATGCTTGAAATCTTGCACTAAGATCCTCCTGTCTTCCTTGTAAAACCCCTAGCTCCTGTTCAATTTCAAACAGTTTTTGATCTAATAAAGAAGATAGGCCTATGCGCAATGACCCCTTATCTTTATTCACTCTTAGCTGCTTTAACTCGTCAATAGTTAAACCGAGTCGACGTAAACTGACAATTACAAAGGCCTCATCAGCATGACGTTCATTATAAAATCGGTAATCTGAATCCGATCGAATTGGATGATCTAATAGGCCAACTTTTTCATAAAATCGAAGTGTTTTTGTGGTGACTCCCAGCTTTTTTGCAAGTTCGCCAATACGTAATAGATTGCTCGATCTTCTCGTATGTGTATTTCTCGTATGTTTATTTATTAACATCTTAATGCTCACTCATCAAAAAAATCTAAAGTTAATAATTACTATGTGTAGGTTAACATACAACTATGAAAATACTCTTTAATATCACTTCGTTTTTTTTACTTATCAAATTCAACTAACAACGATTATATGGCAAATATTGAAAAAGCGATTGACTTCACCATTATCACTGGTTTTTTAGGTGCGGGAAAATCTACCCTTCTTCAACATCTATTGACTGATCAGCACGGGAAAGAACTCGCAATTATCGTCAACGAATTTGGCGAGATCGGTATTGATGGTGCGCTAATATTAGATGAAGCTGGTGACCGAATGCTGGAAATGAACAACGGTTGTGTCTGTTGCGAAGTGCGTGATGATCTAGTAGTTGCCATTACAAAATTACTTGATAATCGCAACAAAGGCTTGATTAACTTTGAACATATCGTCATGGAGACTACCGGTATCGCACGCCCCGGACCTATCGTTGAAACCTTGCACTCACCCAAGCTAAAACCTTTAGTCAACCTCAATGGGATTATTACTGTTGTTGATGCTTATTTTATTGCCTCACAACTTGATGAATTTTCTGAAGCTCAAGAACAAATAGGTGTGGCTGATTATATTATTCTTAATAAAACTGACCTGATTGACGCTGAGAAATTACAACAAATTCAGCAGCGTGTCACATCTATCAATGCCCATGCACAATTACAATTGGCCAGTGAGTGTCAAATCGACATCCCACCTTTATTTGATATTGTCAATAATTCCATGTCTCGCCTTAATGCTGGCTTTACAAGCGTCCCTACCTCACAACAAACAACAAACAGTCCTGCAATCAATACTCATCAACATAAACCCCATTTAGACAACATTAGTAGTTTGAGTATCGAAATTAAAGAACCTATACATAAGGAATTATTATTAGATTGGTTCTCTTTTTTTATTATGCGTTACGAAGAGCGATTACTGCGATTCAAAGGCATAATAAACTTCAAAGATCATGATCAACGCACTATATTCCAAGGAATACATAGCCTATTTGAGGCCAAGCTTGATCGTAAGTGGCTTGATGGTGAAGAACCTATAACCAGAATCGTATTTATCGGTCGAGATTTACCCAAAGATGAAATACGTCAAGGAATCAAAGATTGTATCTCTAAATAACTACATCAAACTATTATCGCTTTACTCCTGACATATCTGCATCTGTAAGGTCTACTCCTGTTAGGTCGGCCCCTGTTAAGTCTGCTCCCGAAAGATCTGCTTCCGTAAGATCAGCTCCTCTAAAATTTACACCTTTAAGATCAGCGCCAACGAATGACGCGGAAATAAGATTAGCGCCCGAGAAGTTTGCACCTTTGAACTTAGCTTTGGTAAAGTTTGCATACAAAAGGTTTGCATTGCTAAAATTTGCCTTGGTAAGATTAGTATTTTTAAAGTCTGCCTCAATAAGAGTCGATCCAGATAGGTTTGCGCCTGATAGATTAGCAGATCTGAAGGAGATCTTACTGAGCATTGCCCGCTGAAGACTAGCATTTGTAAGATCTGCTCTCGTCATTTTTGCCCTACTTAAATTTGCTTCAGTAAAATTTGCATTTTGGAGATTGGCCCTTATAAGAATTGCATAGCTAAGATCAGCTTTTCTGAGGTCTGCATTACTAAGATCGGCCATAGTCAGATTAGCATCCATAAGATTTGCTTCTGAAAGATTAGCATTAGTAAGATTTGTGAATAATAATTTTGCTTTTTTAAGATTAGCTTTGCTAAGGCTAGCTTTACTTAAATTTGCTCCACTTAAATTACAACGTTCACATTGATTTGATGCTTTAAGCTTGAGAACATGCTTTTGATTAGGCTCAATAACCACCTTGACTGGTGCAGCCGAAATTGATAATGACAATAATGAATATATTAAAACGAAAGAGAAAGTTTTTAATAACATGCAGAACTCCTTAAATTAAGAATTTCCAGATTCTTACTAAATCTCAATCGAATTATTTGAATTCTAATGCGACTTTATAAATTAAAAAACCGTATTTATTTAAAATAAATACGGTTTTAAGAATACTGGAAAAACCTTTATCTTTTAAAAGAACAACGCTAAATATTTATAATCTTGCATTTGCAATTTAACGATGTGTGCTGGACCAACCTTAACATGCTTTACACCAGCTACTAGATCAGTAGGTAGCTTGTGCTTCTTCATCATTTTTTGAATACTAGCATCCGCAGTAAACACAACGCCTCGCTTCATTAGTTTCGTGATATTTTTAGCGTATTTTCCATCTTTAGCTAGCATACTAAATGCAGGACCAATAGCAACCACTTCAAGTGTTGCTTTGTCTTCAAATGCATCCATTATCCAACCCACTCGCTTTAAAGTTCGACCTTGAGCTCTAGCGTCATTACTGCTCATTTGCACCACAATTTTTGCATGATCTGCGTTCGAACCATCCATCATGGCAGATGCACTGCCAGTTAGAAGACCAAAAGCCACAATAGCCGAAAATAGTGATTTGTATAGTTTGTTAATGTTAATCATTTTTTATCTCTCCTCAATTGTTATCATTATGATGAATTTAAACTCACCACCCTTATTTATTTCATGATCGAATCTTTTGTTACTCTATTGAAAATACCACCATAAAATATTAAAAAACCTCCCCCTATAGTCAAGGTTTTCTGGATGTTAGCACAATAAATCTAAATTGATTTACTTTCTACTTAAATAAATATTCAATATTTCCAAAGTTCGAATTTATTCCAACTAGCTTTTGCAGCTTCACTTGCTTCAGCATCATCACTTTCATAGGCTTTCTTTATCCAAAATTTGGCTTTAGTCATATCTTTCGTTACGCCTTCACCGTGTTGATACATCACTCCTAAATTATATTGAGCATTAGCATATCCTCGCTTAGCTAATTTACGATACCATTTGACTGCTTCCTTATCATCTTCTAAAACACCTTGACCGCCTAGGTCATACATGAGAGCCAAATTATATTGAGCGTCAGCATATCCTTGTTCGGCGGCTTTGAGATACCACTTAATTGCCTCAATATCATTCTCTAAGATGCCCTCAACACCATTGTCATACATTACCCCTAAATTATTTTGGGCATAAATATTACCTTGTTCGGCAGATTTTAAATACCAGCTAAGTGCCACTTGATTGTCCTTTACGACACCTTGTCCGGTGTTGTACATCACTGCCAAATTATTTTGAGCATAAATATTTCCTTGCTCAGCGGCTTTGAGAAACCATTTAATAGCAATTTTATAATCTTTTAAAACACCTTTACCCTTGGCATGCCTCCAACCCAACGTGTATTGAGCATCAGCATATCCTTGATCAGCAGCTTTTCGATACCATTTAAGCGCTGCTTTATCGTCTTTTAGAATGCCATTACCGCCTCTGTCATACATTACTGCTAAATTATTTTGAGCATTGGCATACCCTTGCTTAGCAGCTTTTAAATACCATTGAAGTGCTTTATTGTCATTCTCCACAACTCCCTCTATGCCTTTGTCGTACATCACGCCTAAATTATTTTGGGCATAAACATTTCCTTGCTCGGCAGCTTTTAGGTACCAGGTAAGGGCCTCTTTATCGTCTTCTGCAACACCCCTCCCTATGTCATACATGACTGCCAAATCGTATTGAGCATTAGCATCTCCATTATTAGCTAATAAATAGGTTTGAACAAGGTAACTAAAGTCAGAATTAAATATTGAACTTACAGCCTTATCGGCATGGGTAAAAGTGGTGATACTAAAGCCAGTTACTAGCAACAAAGGCAGCAATGTTTTTGTTAATTTTATGATCTACTCCTAAATATATTTAGTTTGAATATTGCTTGCTACTATACTCATAAGACCATTTAATATCAAGTAATTAAACATTCAAAATAGATCAAATAGACACTAAAAAAAATAAGTTTAAACTATTTATTAATGTGAAAAAGAGTAGAATTCGATGATCATATACAGGGGAATAAACTATGTTGATTGACACTCAATTCTCATTAAATGCCATTGGTGTTATTCGTTCGAGTTTAAAGACAATACATGATTCACCACCCGATGGCAAACACGAGCTACAAGAAGCGACCTTGGAAATCTTCCCTAGTTATTGTTTAGCATTGTCTGGTATGCATGAACTCAATCAGATTATTGTCTGTTATTGGTTACATCAGGCAGATCGTGAAGTATTACGAGTCTATCCTCGTGGTGATCGAAACAAAGAAATGATTGGTGTATTTTGCAATCGCAGCCCATTACGGCCGAACCCAATAGCTATTAGTCGTGTTGAAATTTTAGAGGTGGGGGTCAATAAAGTACTTGTTAGGGGGTTAGATGCCATCGATGGCACACCAATCATAGATATCAAGTCATTGTCATCCTGTAACGATAAAATTTAGAATAATATTCTATATTATTAACTCAATGTTTTTATTTAATACATGATTTATGTTAATTTGACAGTAAGTAGCCCCGAGAGTATAGTCAAAAAAATATACAACTAAATTACCTATGCCTGTAAATGTCAAAACAAGTTTAACCAGTGGGATTTTAGCAAGTACCGCTGCTACTTTATGTTGTGTTATGCCATTTGTTTTGCTAATGTTAGGTATTAGCGGCGCCTGGATCGGTTACCTGGTTGCACTCGAGCCATACCAGCCAATCTTTGTTGCAGTTGCGTTGGTTGCTTTAGTTTTTGCTTACAAAGGCATCTTTATTAATAATAATCTTTGCACTGAAAATGATAAATTTTGTGCAAAGCCAAGTGTTAATCGAATTTATAAAGCTGCATTTTATGTCGTTGCGATTATGGTGATCTTATCCATAGTTGCGCCTTATATCATTTTGTACTACAATTGAACTGAAGTAGTAATTTAAAAAATAGGAGGAGTAATGAGAATGATTAAAAAAATTTCCGCTATGTTATGCATGATGCTATTGGTTGGCGGGTCGGCTGTTGCGCTAGAAAAATTGAAAATGGTCAGTTTAGCAGTGCCTACGATGAATTGCGCTATGTGCCCAATCACAGTTTCAAAGAGCCTTATGAATATCCCAGGCGTTCAAATTGTTGATGCTCAGCTTGAAGAGGGAATCGTTCAGGTTAGTTTTAACGACCAAGTTACAGGTATTGATGCGATGACGTATGCAACTAAAATGGCAGGCTATCCTTCGTACTTAATTAAAGAATAAATTAGAATTAAGGAGACTTTAGTTTCCCTAATTTTTATAATTACCTTAAGTTCTTACGCTTTAGAAGAATAAGGCTAGGTATTTATAATCTTGCATTTGTAATCTGACGATATGTGCTGGCCCAACCTTAACATGCTTTACACCAACTACTAGATCAGTAGGTAGCTTGTGCTTCTTCATCATTTTTTGAATACTAGCATCCGCAGTAAATATCACGCCTCGCTTCATTAGTTTCTTTACATTTTTCGCAAATTTACCGTCTCTGGCTAATAGGTTAAATGCAGGACCAATAGCCACCACTTCCAGCGCTATATCATCACTCAACTCTTCAAATTTAAACTCATCTAATATCCAACCAACTTGATTTAAAGCTCGGCGATGGGCGCGTTCATCTGAACTACTTATTTGAATCACTGCTTTATATACATCCTCATCAGCATTAACATTTGTAGTCAATAGATTAACTGCCAGAATAATCGAAATTAATGATTTCATAAATACATTAAGATTAGTCATGCTAGGTCTTTGATGATTAATAGCATTATTACAAAGTCAATTACGCCCTTTTTGCCATGGCAAATACTTCTTCTCTATCCATTTCATGCCATGATGAAACATTACACCAATAAATGTAACTATGATAATTGCGGGGAACATGGTATCCATGTCAAGAATTTGCCATGATGTCCATACGGTATAGCCTAGGCCGTCATCAGATGCAATAAATTCAGATGCAACCATCACCGCTAACGCCATACCCATTCCTAAACGAATACCGACAAATATAAAAGGTAATGCGGCTGGCAATATTACCTTTGATACTAATTGGAATTTGTTGGCGCCATAGATCTTACCCGCCATGACAATATCCATTGGAACGTTCATGACACCTGCAAATGTATTCATTAAAATTAAAAAACTTGCTGCAATCGTACCAAGGGCAATTAATGATGTAGGTCCAATGCCAAAAATCAACATACAAAAAGGTAAAATAACAATTTTTGGAATTGGGTAGAGTGCAGCAACTGTTGGATATAGTGCGTTACGAATTCGTGGTGACAATCCCATTGCAAATCCAACACCACCTCCAATTATGATTGACAAGAAGAGTGTTATTAGCATTCTTGACATGGTTGCCAACGTATCTGGAATCAAATTACCATTAGCCAACTGCTGTATTAACATCATGAACTGGTGGGTAGGTGCCGGCCAAAATAATTGATCAACCATCCCAAACCTTGCCAAAAATTCCCATATAGAAAGCACCAGTATTGGCAACCACAACGCCTGCCAAACACCAATTTTATTCTTGTTATGTGAACTTGATTGAAATTGTAAATTAGATGCCTCTGCATTTTGAGATATCATCTCTTTCCATAGTTTCCCTTTCAATGAATCAGGTGTGGCACTTGAATTAAGGTCAGCATGTTGTAATCGAGGCCTAGGAACATCGACTGAATGAATGGAATGAATTCCACCAGTTTTATTCGTTAAGACGGCAATACGATCAGACATAAGGATTGCCTCATCAGCACTATGAGTGACATATATTACTGTTTTTTGATATTGCTCGCTAAGTTCAATAAGCAATTTTTGCAAATTAAGTCGTGTTAATGCGTCAACTGCTGAAAAGGGCTCATCCATTAAAATAATATCAGCATCATAGGCAAAAGCACGAGCTAAATTAACACGTTGCTGCATGCCTCCAGATAGTTGATGAGGGTAATAATCGCTAAATTGATCAAGGCCTACTTGTTTTAACCACTTTCTTCCTATTTTCCGCGCTCTACAATCGAATATCCTGACTGCTCTGGACCAAATGACACATTATCTAACGCACTACGCCAAGGAAATAACGAGTTACTCTGAAACACCACGGCACAGCGTTTTTTTGAGGAATCTGGTGAATCAAATATAACTTCACCCGAAGTTGGTTTTTCTATGCCGGCAATAACTTTCAGTAATGTAGACTTTCCACAACCGCTTGCCCCTAAAATACTGACAAACTCACCATGATCAATTGATAAATTAACCTCATTTAAAACCTCAATCGATCCAGTCGGGGTGTCAAATGTTTTGCCTAGATCGCGGATATCAATATGCATACTATGTGCTAGTGCTAGAGATAAATCCGCTCCAATAACATTATTTACTTATTCCAATTTATTTTGTTTGCTACCGCATACTCAGCAAAACTCTCATCAACAATCGCCGAGAAAGGCAATGGCTTTTTAAGTTTTGAAAGCTTACTTTTAGTCACATAATATTGCTGTTGCTTCATAATGCTGGCTTTTTTAACTTTTAACGTTTCAACATCAATCCATTGTTGATTAATCTTCTTCAACATCTTCGCTGGGATTCTTATGTGTTTAGAGATAGCAGCAATATTTTCATCCTTACGCCAGCCATTATCAGTCTGTAAATCACGTGCCGCCCTAAGGTAAGCCTTCATAAATTTGTTCGCAGTATTTGGGTTTGCTTCTGCCCACTTAGTGTTATAAACTACCACTAACCCTTGCATGTCAAGTTCATAGTCATTGTTCATACGCTTAGCAACTTTACCTTTGATTACTTTAAGTGCTAGTGCTGGTGGTAGCAATCCACAATCTAATGCCCCACTCTTTAATGCAGCTGCAATCATTGGGAATGGCATAGTCTTTAGTGTGATGTCACTAATGTTTAAACCTCCACGAGCCAATGCCTCACTAAGAAGGTATTCAGTTAAAACGCCTAAAGCATTAATAGCACAGGTTTTCCCCTTTAAATCAGATGTGGTTTTGACTTCTCCACTCTTCAGTAGTTCATTACGTACCATTAGGGCAGCAGCAGAGGTACCTTTCTGAACACCTGGTTTTGATGGATTTCCACCCATAGGCGCAACAATTTTTACAGGACTACCGCGCTTCACAGCATTGAAGAATCCGGCACCAATACCCATACCCATAACATCTAAATTACCACCGAGTAGCTGAGCAAACAAATTAGGTAATAATGGGTTCTTAGTTAATTCAATTTCAATGCCTTCATCAGCAAAGTAGCCTTTTTCAATGCCAACATATAACGCACCCATTGGTGGTACTGGCACCGCACCAAGTCGTACTACATTAGACTCTGCTACTACCAACTGCGTTGAGCCTACTAATAAAGTTAACGCCAAAGCGCCCATTTGAATTTTTTTCATTGTCATCCCCAAAATAATTTTTGTAAAATTTACTCCCTCTCCCCTAACCTTACCCATAGGTAAAGTTAGGGGCAACTATACATTAAAATAAATAAATAAATAAATAAATATTTTTTCATTAAACTAGCATAAAAATTATTATACAAATAAGGGATGACACATGAAAATTGCAACAGTTGGTAAAGGTGGATCAGGTAAAACCACTATCGCAGGAACTTTAGCACGTTTTTTCTCCAACAATGGTCATAAAGTTTTAGCGATTGACGGCGATCCCAATCCTAATCTGGCTTTGACTTTAGGCATGACAAGAAGTGATGCTGATGAGATTAATTATATTCCACCTAGTATCATGGAAATGGTCACAGATGATGACGGATCTCTAAAATTGGTTATGTCCGTTACTAAAAAAGAGTTCTTAAGCACTTATGCAGCCTCTGCACCTGAAAATATCGACCTTATTGTTA
>QOAH01000045.1 GCA_003978185.1 Candidatus Thioglobus sp. | reverse complement strand
CTTTAACACCTGAGCTTGAAGTGAAGCTACGCCCGCAGTATTTTGCGCTAAACGGATAAAATTAATCTGCGTTGAAATTGATAAACCGATATCGGTTTTTTGTGCTGACTCTGGCAGTCTATCAAATAACCCTTGAGCTTGCTCTATTTCACCAATATCTAAGAAAATTTGCACCATATCCAATGCCACGCGTACATTATTAGGGTCTGAGGAAATGGCTTTCGTCAATAGCATAATAGCGGATTGAGTATCGCCAGCCATATGTTTTGCTCTGGCTTGATCACGTAATTCATCGGACTCTCTAAACACACCATAGTGTTTGAGCAAAATACGCAACTCTTCTAATTGCAACTCACCTTCTTCTCTTTGTACTTCTTTTCCATCTTTGAATACCACTAAAGTAGGCACATTGGTGATTGAAAATTGTTGTTTTAATTCGTCTTGCTCGTCAATATCAATTTTAGCAAAGATAAAATCACCAGAAAATTCAGTCGCTAGATCAGCAATGGCGTATTCTGTTTTAATACAAGGCTCAGACCACATACCCATAAACTCAACCAATACAGGTAGATGAGAGGAATTGTGTATGACTAAATCTTCAAAATTGTTTTGACTAACTTCAAATATTAATGGCTTGTCTTCAGTACTCAAAATACTTTCCTTTGTTTAACGTGGTTGAAATAAGATTGATTTAATGCTTTGATAATTAGTGGCGATATTGCGTAAGTTTTCTTCACCCAATTCTGTATCAACTCTGCCCTGATTAAGATCTCTAACTTGGTCTGCATACATTTTCTTTAAAGTATCTAGCGTAGCGCTAATTTCATACACAGTAGGGTTATCAATATTTTTCCAATCTTGGGGTAGCGTGTGCGGATAATTAGGCTTAAAGTGTATTATGTCATCGTCACTTTCAAACATAACTTGTTAACAATTAAGCCGTTAAACTAGCAAACAATAATGGTAATTGCTCAGGCAGACGTTCTACATTCTCAATCACCGTATAGTTATTTTCACCAAAAATTCGCTTCACATAAGCATCGGCATGTGGATCTAGCGTCAGACAATATGTTAAAACACCTGTTGAATACAGCTCTTCCACTGCTTTCTTAGTGTCAAAACGTAAATGCTGCGGATCTGTTTCATCGATATCTGCCGGCTCACCATCCGTAACTAAGAGAACGAGTTTTCGTTTTTCTTGCTGCTTATGTAAGTGAGCACCCGCATGACGAAGTGCAGCACCCATACGTGTCGACAAACCACC
This sequence comes from Candidatus Thioglobus sp., assembly GCA_003978185.1. Next base: position 6,968 of record QOAH01000045.1, on the reverse strand, counting down.
CTTCATGCCAGCAAGTCGTGACTTAGCTTCATCATCAAAGTGTTGATTAAAGTCTTTAAAACGGAAATACTGCACATCATGGCGGCCATCAGAGGCAAAACCATGAATCGCGAATGGATCACCAATACCTTCAATCGCGGTTGATACCAATGTTGCCGCTTCACGCGTTAACTGTAAAATCGTTTTATCTGAATCACCGACAAATTCATTGGTTGATTCAGACAGGTCTAGCAATACTACTACGGATAAATCACGCGTATTAAGAACGTTACGCATGGTAATACGAGGATTAGGCTGTTCACCCATACGAATAGCGATCATCGCATCAATCGCAGCATTAAGGTCAACCTCATCGCCATCTTCCAGACCACGTTGACGTTGAACCCCTGCGGGTGATAATAAATCAATAATTTGTCGAATACGGTGTGCAATCGGTTTATGTTTAAGCAGAATATTATCAATATCTTCAGGGTCGCCTTTGGTTGCACGACGCTCATACACGGTAGCCCAGTCTGGACGATGTAGCTGAATCTGATAATCCCATTCATGGTAGTGGTATGGATCAGAAACTGGCTCTTTTCCCCATGCTTCATTAAATGACTTAGCGTCATCAGTCAGATCATCCTCATAGGTGCGCATAATATCTTTACAGGTCCAAACGACTTGTGCATCATCACCAGCAAGCTCACAGTCAACTTCATGTGCCATCATTAAAGGGCTAACTTCATAGCGGACTTGCTGCTGACTAGCAGCCATATATTCAACACCCATATCCCAGTTAATGTCTTCATAGTGCCATACGATACGATTATCATCTCGATAATCAACGCGGTAACGCTCTAAAATTCTTAAACTTGGCACTGCTTTACGACCTGAAAACAAATTGTATAACTCGATACCCATCATCCAAGCAAAATTATTGTCATCTTGGTTGGCTTCTATTTCACTATGGAATTTAGTAGCAAAATTATTTAATTGCTCATCATCACCTGTAACAGTTTCATCCAGCAACTGCAATGAAAAACCCTCTAATATCGACATGGTTTTGTGCTCAGCTGGCTCTTCATGCTCAAGCATCATTAGCGAGCGCCATAATTTCTTTAACCCGGGGAATTCGTTAATAGCCTTGTATTCGACACGTGCATCTTCTAAAAGACCAATAAAGAACATCTGTGCAGGGCTGAGTTGTTCTGCTGACATGGGTTTATTGGTATACATCATATGCGCAGCCATATGTGCCACGGTTGCACGATAAACCTCTAAACCTTCAATACCCTCAATATCATCCAAAGCATCTGGCACATAAAGAATTCGGTCTTGAACGTATGGTCGAAAATCCGTATATTCTGCACCCGTTGGGCGAATAAAAAAATCACGACCCCATAAGGCGCGTAAATAGAAGTTTAGCTTTCGTTGTACTTTAATAAATAAAACACCACGACGCTCTTTTTCTAGCATGGCGCGTGAGTCTGCTGACTCGAGTGAGAAATAAGAAGTTAGATTGTTATAATCTCTACGATAAGCTTTAGCACCAAATTGAGCCCAACGACGCAAACCACTCAAGGTTAATTTCGACAGCAATCCGTCAATATGCATGAGCATCGGGCGTAAACCACGAGAAGCTGTTGATGCTAATTGATGGATCAAAGTTAAGTAACCACGGACCAGCTGTGCGTCACCAAGGTGACGAGCAACATTCGGCAAAGTAGATAATAACAATATAATAACTTCACCAGAAGTCATTGATGATGCCTTCATCGCAGCCGTCACACAGTCAGGAATAATATCCTCACCACATTCTTTAGCCATTTGTGGCATCACCTCAAGATAGGTAACTACTAAATCATTACCACGGCCTAAGTCGCAAAGCGCCTTAGCGCCATCTAGATAATCTTTAAGACCGGCAGGGGAAATAACACGCGCAGCATCTTGAAACGTTGCATCCAGAACATCTCTTACTTCTGGCGCAATCTTTTCAAGAAATTCTGCATAATCTTCAAGTATAACTTTTGACATAATAAACTACCTTGATTAATTACTTCAAATCAATACTTGTTTAGATATTAATTTAAAAATTACCTAACAAGCACTTCTTATTAATCAGTAAATACCGTTTAACCTAAGAAGGTCTGTACTGCAGCATGCAACGTATCGCGCATATCTGGATCATCCGTTAGTGGAGTGATCATAGTCATACTGCAAGCTGCTTCAGCATCAACACCTTGAGCAATTAACTGACCTGCATATACCAACAAACGCGTAGAAATACCTTCATCTAATCCGTGACCTTTAAGGTTACGTGCACGGTGTGCAATTTGTACTAATTTCTCAGCCATCGCCTTGTCTACACCCGACTCTTTAGTCACAATAGCAACTTCTAGTTCAGTCTCTGGGTAATCAAAGTCCATACCACCAAAACGCTGTTTGGTTGATTGCTTAAGGTCCTTCATGAGTGACTGATAACCTGGGTTGTATGAAATCACTAACTGAAAATCAGGGTGCGCTTTAACCAGCTCTCCTTTTTTATCAAGTGGTAATTCACGACGGTGATCTGTCAACGGGTGAATCACAACCGTCGTATCTTGACGTGCTTCTACAATTTCATCTAGGTAACAAATCGCACCAATACGTGCAGCCGTAGTTAATGGTCCGTCTTGCCATTTTGTACCATCTTTGTCTAATAGAAAACGACCAACTAAATCAGAGGCGGTCATATCTTCATTACAAGCAACACTGATTAATGGTCTACCTAACTTCCAGGCCATGTACTCAACGAAACGTGATTTACCACAACCGGTTGGGCCTTTAATCATCATCGGCATACGCACACCGTAAGCTGATTCATACAGTTCTACTTCATTATTAACGGCTTCATAATAAGGCTCATCTTTAATGATGTATTGTTTTGGGTCTACTTTTATATCAGACATAATATTCCTCCACTATTTATTCATCTTCGTCATCAGTTTCATGCTCACCTGACCATCCAGATTTTTTAGCATCCTGGATAGCAACATCATGGATGTGCTGATGACGTTCTCGTAATTCTGGCGGCAAATAACTAACCATACAGCCATATTTATCCCACTCAGCATTAACCTTTTGTAACAAAGCGTCAATACCTGATAGGTTCCAACCCTCACAGGTCTCAGTTTCTTCGATTAGACCGAAAACCCAAGCATCTCTAATCACCTTACCAATGGTGGTCATTCCGCCGTTGATTTCGTTATTAATTCCTACATATGTTTTTGGCTTATCCATGGTCATTATTTTATAGCAAAAAAAAACCCCAACTACAATAGTTGGGGTTTTTTTGTGCGGAACTTAGTTAGTTATTAAACCGTTTGACCACGGTAAATAACCATTGAAGTGCCTGCACATTGTGCAAAGTTGTCAAGACCTAACAAACGAACATGGTTGTCCGGATGCGCAGCATGACAATTTTCAATTTCTTGAAGAATTGCATCAACGTCTGTTTCACCAAACATTGGAAGTTTCCACATGTACCAGTATGAACCAGCAGCGTGCTGTGGCTCAGTGTGCTCTACACTTGGATTCCAACCTTTGTCAACAATATATTGAATCTGCACACGCATTTGCTCTGCAGTTAATGTAGGCAAGTATGAGAAAGTTTCAAACTTTCTGCTTTCAGCATTACCTAAACTTGATGGATAGTCAATCATTTTATTACTCCTGTTTTTTAATATATTACTAGAGTGCAATACACACTCTAGTAAGTAATACTTTATTTATGTGCTGCGTCAATCTTATCAACAGTATCGAATTCAAACTTGATTTCTTTCCAAGTTTCCATTGCGATAGCTAGTTCAGGACTGTGCTTAGCTGCATTAGTTAGGATGTCTTTACCTTCCTTCTCCAACTCACGACCAGAGTTACGTGCTTCAACACAAGCTTCAACCGCTACACGGTTTGCTGCTGCGCCTGCTGCGTTACCCCACGGGTGACCTAACGTACCACCACCAAACTGTAGACATGAATCGTCGCCGAAAATGTTTACTAGTGCTGGCATGTGCCATACGTGAATACCACCAGAAGCTACAGGGATTACACCCGGCATAGAGCCCCAGTCTTGATCGAAGAAGATACCGCGTGAACGGTCTTCTTTAATGAATGAATCACGCATAATGTCGATCCAACCTAAAGTAGCCTCACGGTCACCTTCAAGCTTACCTACAACAGTACCTGAGTGTAAGTGATCACCACCAGACAAACGTAAGATCTTAGTTAATACACGGAAGTGGATACCATGGTGCGGGTTACGATCTAATACTGCGTGCATTGCACGGTGAATGTGTAACAACATACCGTTGTCTTGACACCATTGTGCTAGCTGTGTGTTTGCAGACCAACCACCAGTGATGTAGTCATGCATAATGATCGGAGAACCGATTTCTTTAGCATACTCAGCACGTTGCATCATTTGATCAGATGTAGGTGCTGTAACGTTTAGGTAGTGACCTTTACGCTCACCAGTTTCAGCTTCAGCTTTATCGATAGCTTCTTGTACGAAGTCAAAACGAGCTCTCCAACGCATGAACGGTTGTGAGTTAATGTTTTCATCATCTTTGGTGAAGTCTAAACCACCACGAAGACCTTCATAACATGCACGGCCATAGTTCTTAGCAGATAAACCTAACTTAGGCTTAATTGTACAACCTAGTAAAGGACGACCATATTTGTTAAGGATATCACGTTCCATCTGGATACCTTGTGGTGGACCATTACAAGTCATTACGTATGCAATTGGGAATCTGATGTCTTCTAGTCTTAGTGCACGTAGTGCTTTAAAACCAAATACGTTACCTACTAAAGAAGTCATTACGTTTACAACTGATCCTTCTTCAAATAGGTCAATTGGGTATGCAACAAATCCGTAAAAACAAGTATCGTCACCTGGTACGTCTTCAATCGCATATGCGCGACCTTTGTAGTGATCAAGATCTGTTAAAAGATCTGTCCATACAGTTGTCCAAGTACCTGTAGAAGATTCAGCTGCAACTGCTGCTGCAATCTCTTCTCTAGGAACACCTTCTTGAGGTGTGATTTTAAAACATGCAAGTAAATCCGTTTCTAACGGCGTATAATCCGGCATCCAATAAGTATCGCGGTAGTCTTTTACACCCGCATCGTAAACTTTGGCCATTTCAATGGTCTCCTTTAATAAAAGAACCCTCATGATACAATATTAAATAAATAATGTAAAATAATATTTATTTAATAAATAATAAGTTTTACTTATGATTAATTACACACTTAAACAACTGTATAGTTTTGAAGCGGTAGTGCGCCTAAAAAGCTTTACCAAGGCTAGTAAGGAATTGAATATTACCCAGCCTGCAGTGTATATGCAGATCCAACAACTAACTAAAAATATTGGCTCAGACCTGCTTAACATTAAAGGCAAGACCCTCTCGCCAACCTTTATAGGAAAAAAACTTTATCAAACCTGCCTAGAAGTCATTGCCAAATTAGAGCAAACTCGATCAGACATTGAGCAAACTCTCGATCCCGAAGCAGGCCACTTACAAATTGCTGTTGCCACCACTACTAACTCATTCGTTAGCCGCGTATTGGCTAAGTTTAAGAAGAAATACCCTAAAATGACTTTTTTTCTAGAAGTAACCAATCGAAAGTCACTCTTGGAAAAGCTCAGTAATAACGAAACTGATCTAGTTATTATGGGCGAACCGCCAGTGGATATGCCATTGATAACAAAACCGTTTATGGAAAACCCTTTAATTGTCATCGCCCACCCTGACCATCCGCTACTTAAGAATAAAAATAATTCTATTAAAGTACTGAATAAGGAGACGTTAATTACGCGTGAACAAGGCTCTGGTACGCGCATCACTATTGAGCGCATTACTGGTATGCATTTTAACTCTGATATTGAGATTAACTCTAATGAAGCAATTATTGAGGCGGTTCAAGCAGGATTAGGCGTTGGCTTTGTATCTCAACATACGGTAAAGTTAGAATTACAGAGTGGCATTATCAAGCAACTCCATACCGATAAGTTCCCTATTACTCGCCATTGGTACGTTGTTCATCATGCTAAAAGCAAACTTTCACCAATGGCAACGCGTTTTAAAGAATTTATTGTAGAAAATGGCGACTTAAATTTATCTTGATTAAGTACGGTACTCGGCGTTAATCTTTACATAATCATAAGAAAAATCAGTAGTCCACACACTTTCCTGTGAAGCACTATCACCAATCTCAATAGTGATCACGATCGTATCTTTTGCCATCTCATTACTACCTGCTGCTTCCGTATAGCTTTCATCTGGCTCACCTGCTTGAATAATACTCACATCATTCAAAGAGATGTTAATGTCTTCAATATTTAAGCCGCTAATATTCGCACGACCAACGGCTGCCAGGATACGCCCCCAATTAGCATCCGAGGCAAATAATGCCGTCTTTACCAAGGGCGAGTGTGCAACGGTATAAGCAACCTCAAGACAATCATCATTGCTAGCGCCGCCCTTCACACAAACTTCAACAAACTTGGTGGCACCCTCGCCGTCTTTAATAATCTGGTGTGCTAATGATCGGGTCACTTCGTTAAGAGCTTGCTGAAACTCATCAACACAATCATGGATGTTAACACCACTCATACCGGTTGCACTCAGCGTGCAAGCATCATTGGTCGAGGTGTCGCCATCTACCGTAATACGATTAAAGGATTGATTGGTCGCTATTGTTAGGGCTGCCTGTAACTCAGATTGTGTAGCTTTAATATCAGTAAAGACAAAACTGAGCATCGTTGCCATGTCTGGGCGAATCATGCCAGAACCTTTAGCAATACCACTAATGGTTATAACCTTGCCATCGACCTTAAATTGTTTAGCAGCAGTTTTTTCAACCAAGTCAGTGGTTAAAATACCTTTAGCCACATCACTCATTGCATCGTTTGATAATTTAACAATGGCTTTTGGAATGCC
>QOAH01000066.1 GCA_003978185.1 Candidatus Thioglobus sp. | reverse complement strand
ACCCAAGAAGATCCTTTTAGTGGCTTGGCACCAAAAGATCTGATGGCCTTTGATGTGCCTGATTTAGATCTTTACCACCCATGGGATTTAGACGCACAACACAGTATTGATCTAGCTAAAGCTTGTGAAGAAATCGCCCTAGAACAAGATGAAATTGATAATTCAGAAGGTGCAGAAGTTTCTAGTTTTCAAGGCGAGGGCCTGTATGCCAATTCTAATGGTCTCATTGCCGCGCAAAGTAGCACACGCCATTCACTTAACTGCTCTTTAATTGCAAAGCGTGGTGACGATATGCAAACAGCCTATGAATACACCACAGCACTTGATGCGAATGACTTGGAGTCACCACAGCAAGTAGGCATGAAGGCGGCACTATTGGCACAACAAAAGTTGGGCGCACAATCACTCACATCACAAAAATGCCCAGTTATCTTTACATCGCGTTTATCAGGCGGATTGTTTGCCCAATTATTAGGTGCTTTAGGTGGCTCAAGACAATATAAAAAATCAACTTTTTTATTAAACAGTATCGATCAGATTGTCATTCCGGAAAGCTTGAGTTTGTTTGAGCAGCCCTTTGCAAAAAAGACATTGGGTGCCAAGGCTTTTGATCATGACGGCGTACTTAAACGCGAACAATATTTTGTTGAAAATGGACGGGTTAAAAGCTATGTGATGGGACAATATTCAGCCAATCAACTTGGCCTTAAAACCACGGCTAATTCAGGCGGCACTAACAATGTGAACGTCACCGCTAATTTTGATGGTGGTTTAGAGGCAATGATCAAAGCCATGGACAAGGGTTTGGTAGTAACCGAGCTTATGGGTCAGGGTGTGAATGCAACAACCGGTGATTATTCACGAGGTGCTTTAGGCTTTTGGGTGGAAAATGGCGAAATTCAATACCCTGTTTCTGGCATTACCATTGCTGGTAATTTAAAAGAAATGCTATTGGGTATTGAGCACGTAGGAACAGATATTGATCATCGTAGCAATCTAAAAGTTGGCTCGGTGTTGATTAACCAAATGACCATAGCAGGGGGATCATGAGTCAGTTTGATGTGGTAATTGTAGGTGGTGGCATGGTGGGACAGGCCTTTGCTTTGAGTATGGCACAAAAAACCAATGCCTCGATTGCCATTATTGAGCCAAACAATCCTAACCCAAAACTGGATAAAGACTTCCATACACGCGTTAGTGCTATCACCCCAACCTCTGAAGCTTTCCTGGCCAAGCTTGGTGTTTGGGATTTAATTAAACGTAAACATGCGTTTACACAAACCAGAGTTTGGGATCAAAATTCCCACGGGTGTTTAGATTTTTCTGCAGCGGATGACAACTTAACGCATTTAGGCCACATTATTGAAAACGATGCGATTCAGTCAGCCATGTTTGCAGCGTTAAGCGATACCAAGGTTAAATTCATTAACGCTAAACTCGATAGCATTGAAAAAGTGAATGAGGGCTATCAATTACAATTGAATAATGATCAACCCTTATCCTGTGCTTTGTTAATTGGTGCTGATGGCGCACGGTCACGCATTCGTGATTTAATGCAAATTGAATTCAGTGAAACTAATTATCATCAAAAAGCCATTATTTGTAATATCCATTCAGAAAAGGGCTTTGAGAATACTACTTGGCAACGTTTTTTATCCGACAGTATTATTGCACTATTGCCACTCAGTGATAATGAAGCATCCATCGTTTGGTCAGCTGAAAATCATCTTGCCGATGAGTTGTTATCACTTTCCACTAAAGACTTTGCTGACCGACTCTCGGCCGGCGTGGAATATCGATTTGGCCAGTTTAAAGTACTAAACGAGGTTCAGGCGTTTCCACTGATTGAGCGCAGTGCCAAAGATTACGTTAAAGAAAACATAGCCTTAATTGGTGATGCAGCGCACAATATTCACCCGCTTGCAGGACAAGGTGTTAATCTAGGTTTTTCAGATGTTAATGAATTATCAGGTCAATTACAGTCTTCATCTAAACCATTAGGAGATTATGGCGTGTTACGCACTTATGCCAGAGCACGTCGACTTGATAATGAATTGATGGCAAAAACCATGACAGGGCTAAACTGGATTTATAAAGAAAATAACGAACCATTACGATGGTTGCGTGGTTTCGGCATGAACATCATTAACGACAACCCAACGTTTAAATCATTTTTTCAAAAACATGCTATCGGTAAATTGTAGTCGGTGTAACTACTGCATCTAGCGGCACATCCCAAGGTTCAGCATTTAACTTAGCCACTTCTTGGCAATCAAAAGCTAGGCCATAAAGTTTTGGGTTTTTGTAGTTTTGTTGTCGTTTTTTAAAACTTAAGGTTCGATCGTAAAACCCACCACCCATGCCAATGCGATTTTTGAATTGATCAAAACCTACCAATGGCATAAACAGAATATTGAGCCGGTTAGCATTCAGAATTTGGGTAGAAACTGGTTCATCGATGCCATATCGATTTTTTCTGAAATTTTTACCAACTTTTGCAAATTTAAGTCTTTTACCGACTAATACAGGTAAATATATGACAAAACCTCTATTTATTAAGAAGTTTTGTATGTATTTTGTGTCGATTTCACCATCATTTGCCAAATAAAGTGCAATTTTCGATCCGTTTTGAAAATTTGCTAATTTTTGCACTTGAGGTAATAATTGTTTAGCAAATTTCTCACGATCAGAGGTAGAGATTGATCGTCTTTGAATGCGAATGGATTGTCTAAGCGTCTTCATTGTATGAATTATATCTGAAGTGCTAAAAATAAGAAGGGTCCATTGTATCTCGCTGAAAGAAACCTGAACCAAGAAGGCGCAGGGCGGAAGTTCGAAGATTACCGCAGGCTTCCCACTTCTAGGTGGGCTTGCACAATAGTAAGCTATCTCATCTCCTTAGTTGTTTATTTATCGGCTCAGGGGATATAGTCAACTACAAACACAACAGACAATTATTATTATCACCTCCTAGATTGCAGATATTCAACTTTTTTGTATAAATAAAGCAGTAAATATATGTATATCAGGTGTAGCATAGTCAGGTTAAAGTAAAATACATGTCTTTAACTTTATTCAAAGTTAACTTTTTAAGGTGATTATTTTGAGCTCAACTGACTTTTCAACGCTGGATTTACATCCTGATTTATTAAAGAATTTGACCACATTAGGTTATGACTCAATGACGCCTATTCAGCAGCTAAGCTTGCCAGTGATCCTATCAGGAAAGGACGTTATTGGCCAAGGTAAAACAGGTTCTGGAAAAACTGCAGCTTTTGGTTTGGGCTTATTGCAAAAACTTAATGTTAAGTCTTTCAAGGCACAATCGATTGTTTTGTGTCCAACGCGTGAGTTGGCTGATCAAGTTGCTAGTGAGATTAGAAAACTCGCTAGAGCCATTCATAACATTAAAGTTTTAACTCTTTGTGGTGGCGCGCCATTTGGCCCACAGATTGGCTCATTAGAGCATGGCGTGCATATTGTCGTTGGTACGCCAGGACGTATTGAGGAGCACTTGCGAAAAGGTACGCTCAAGCTAGATCATATTACTACGTTGGTACTGGATGAAGCAGATCGTATGCTTGATATGGGCTTTCAAGACACTATTGATCAAATTATTGAAAAGATTCCTACCCAACGTCAAACCTTATTGTTTAGTGCAACTTTCCCTGATGAAATTGCCAGTATTGCTGAGCGAGTGATGCAAAATCCTACTATGGTAGAGGCGCCTTCTACCCATGAAGAGTCTACTATTAAACAATATTTTTATAAAGCTAATAGTGCGGATGATCGGATGATGGCATTACGTTTGCTCTTGGCCAAATACAAACCAGATTCTGTTTTAGTTTTTTGTAATACTAAAATTGATACTCAAGATGTGGCTGATGAGCTTATCTATTATGGTTTTTACGCATTGGCAATTCATGGTGACCTTGATCAACGAGAACGTGATCAGGCGCTAATTCGTTTTTCCAATAAAAGCATTTCTGTTTTGGTAGCGACTGATGTTGCTGCACGAGGCTTAGATATTGATTCACTCGATATGGTGATTAACTTTAACATTGCTCATGATGCTGAAGTGCATGTACATCGTATTGGTCGTACTGGTAGAGCGGGGCGTAGTGGTATTGCCTGCACTTTGTATGGTGATCGTGAAACACATAAACTCAATGCTTTAGAGCTTGATATTGAGCCCGATCCACTTCCAAGTGATAGCCTTCTTGATAAGCCAATTAAAAAACCGGCCATGACCACGCTTAAAATCGATGGCGGTAAAAAGCATAAGCTTCGCCCTGGTGATATTGTCGGTGGATTAACAGGTAAGGATGGGATTCCTGGTGACAAAATCGGCAAGATTATTGTTGCTAGTAACTGGTCTTATGTGGCAGTGAGCTCAGAATTGGTTAAACAAGCGCTGAAAAAAATCAGTAATGATAAGCTCAAAGGTAGATCGTTCAGAGTGAGGATTCTTTCTTAATTTGAAGCCTCATCTTCAATCGGCTCAATACTAAAATCTTCCCAGTTGTCTGTATCGTAAGTAATGTAGAAACCATGTAGCATTTGTGAGGCTTGTACTTTCATTTGATCGGGCAGTTGCCACACACGATTACATTCATAGCCCGAAATTTCCATAAAATTATTAGCACGAATAACGTCTTTTTTACTGACTTCTAAATTGGTAAAAGTGGTGATAACTTCACTGATAAATTCAGGTTTTGCTAAATTATAATAACCCATTTTTTCGTATTTTCTAACCATTCCAATACAGGTTTGTATGTGTTCTGTTACCTTGTCAATATCGTAATATCCTTGGGTAATGGAAACAAGATCTTCACCCTCAACAACGGCGAAAGTGATTTCAGGAAAAGCAGTAATTTTTTCTATACTCATGTTGAAAATGTTTGTAGCAATGCGTTATTTTAATCTATAGTTAAGTCTGTTTATACATATAAAAACCAATTGTATTTGTCATAAAATAAACCCATGAATAAAAACTATTCAAAATTTGGTCAAAAATTTACCCGCTATTCTGGCATCACTCAGTTGATGGATGATTTGGGCAAAGCCAACCATAGTAATGATGAAAATATTATTATGCTGGGTGGTGGCAATCCTGCATTAATACCCGAAGCTCATGCTATTTTTGTGGCTGAGTTACAAAAAATGATTGACGATTCTAGTGTCGATCAGATGTTGGGGTGTTACGATGGCCCGCAAGGCTCAGAGGTGTTTATTGAAGCTTTAGTTGAAATGCTGAATGAACATTATGACTGGAACTTGGATAAAGACAATGTTGCTATTACCAATGGCTCACAAAGTAGCTTTTTTTCACTATTTAATTTGTTTGCTGGTGATATGCCAGATGGTACGAAGAAGAAAGTACTGCTGCCACTCGCGCCCGAATATATCGGCTATGCCGATCAGGGCTTATCAGAAGGTATGTTTGTGGCGGTAAAGCCTATGATTCAAGAGCTTGAGCGTCAACAATTTAAATATCAGATTGATTTTGACAAATTAGTGCAAACACTTAAGCAAGAAGATATTGGTGTTATTTGTGTGTCCCGTCCCACCAACCCAACTGGCAATGTTATTACTGATGATGAGCTAGAAAAACTAGATAGTATTTCCCAAACTCACGATATCCCATTGATTGTTGATAATGCTTATGGCAATCCTTTTCCAGGCGCGATTTATACCGATGCTAAACTAAGCTGGAATGAAAATACCATTTTATGCCTATCGCTATCTAAGCTTGGCTTACCAGGCATTAGAACGGGCATTGTTATTGCCAATCAGACAGTGATAGAGGCGATGAGCCGAATGAGTGGTATTTTGACGCTTGCCCCTAGTAGTGTTGGCCCTAACCTTTTAACTAGAATGGTGAAAGATAATGAATTAATAGCATTAGCCAATCATATTGTTAAACCTTATTATCAAGCTAAGGCTGATATTGCCGTTAAATTATTCGATGAAATATTTTCCAATAGCAATGCCAAATTACACAAACTTGAAGGTGCATTTTTTATGTGGATTTGGTTTCCAACGCTTGAAATCACCTCAGAAGAGCTGTACCAAAAACTCAAAGCTAAAGGTGTTTACATCATTCCTGGGCATAACTTCTTTATCGGCATGGATGACAACTGGCCACACCAACACCAATGTATTCGTATTAATTATGCTAAGAATGAGACAACTTTAAGAAAAGGTCTTGAGGTTGTTTTTCGAGAGGTTTTTTAAAGCGCCAGTAAACACCATGGCAATACCGTATTCATCTATTTATAAAGATAGTGCATATAAATAATTCTTCATTATTCCAAGATATATTGTGTTAATATACATTTTCACATCTTAGATCCCGGTGGAGATAAGGCTATTTATCACTATTTTTGGAGAAAAAAATATGAAATTATTGAAGAACAGTATGAAATTATTAATGGTATCGATTCTATCCGCAACTATGTATGGGTCTGCTGTTGCAGGTATGCCCGCAGGTTTTCCAGATATGACTCCTGAACAAAAGGATGCATTTGGAAGCATGATGGGTCAAATGTCCCCACAGGAAACGCAGTTGATGCAAGAAATGATGAAAACCGTCTCAACTGAACAGAAACAAATGATGTTGGATATGATGAAGTCTATGACACTAAAGCAGATGCAGGATATGCAAGAAATGATGTCAAAGCTGTCTGCCGATCAAATGGTGATGATGAGAGATATGATGGTTAGTGTTACACCGGATCAGCTGGGTGCAATGCAGACTATGACAATAGCGCATTTAGAACTGATGCAGAATATAACACCTGAACAAGCAAAAGAAATGATGAAATAGACTACAAGTCTAAGCATTCAAGAGCCGACCATTGCGTTCAATGGTCGGCTCTTTTTTTTGTCGCATTATAAAAAACTGTTAAAGCACTGTCATGAAATTCAAAAAAATTATAGGCGGTAATTTTTATTCAGATTGAGGTATAAGACAAACGAGAATTAGGAGTTTATTACTTATAAACGACTGATACAAGACCTGGCTTATAATAAAAATATGGAGCGCGAAGCCTGTCCTTTGGGACTATTTGATAAACCTTTTCTAGAGAATGATTTTTGTTTAAATCAAGGCATAAGCCGAACAAGGGTTGGGAGTTTACAAATTGTAAATGACCATTCTGAAGTTTGGTTTGTAACGCAGAGTTAGGCGAAAAGCACCTCTAGAAATTAGTGTTTGAAGTGACGCATGCCCGTCAACACCATGGCAATGCCGTGTTCATTAGCGGCTTCAATCACTTCGTTATCACGCATTGATCCACCCGGCTGAATAATGGCTTTGATGCCAGCTTCTGCTGCTGCGTCAATGCCATCACGGAATGGGAAGAAGGCATCTGAGGCCATTACTGAACCTTCGACGACTAAGCCTTCGTCAGCAGCTTTAATACCGGCAATTTTGGCTGAATAAACACGAGACATTTGTCCCGCACCAACACCAATTGTCATTTCGTTTTTCACATAAACAATGGCATTTGATTTAACGGTTTTGGCTACTTTCCAAGCGAATAATAAATCTTTAATTTGCTCAGCGGTAGGTTGGATTTCGCTGACACATTTGATGTCGTCTTCAGTGATAACGCCTAGATCTTTGTCTTGCACTAACAGTCCGCCCGTTACTCGTTTAAAGTCTAGTGATGGTTGAGAGGTACTAAGATCGCCACACTCTAGGGCACGGACATTTTGTTTAGCTGACAGCACTTCTTTAGCGTCATCGTCTACTTGTGGTGCGATGATGACTTCAACAAACTGCTTGTCGATAATATCTTGCGCCGTATTTTTATCCAATGGGCGGTTAAAAGCAATGATGCCACCAAATGCAGAAGTTGGATCTGTTTTAAAGGCATCTAAATAAGCTGTATGAATGTCTTTTCTAACAGCCACACCACAAGGGTTAGCGTGCTTAACAATTACGCAAGCAGGCTCATTGAAACTGCGTACACATTCGAGTGCAGCATCGGCATCGGCCATGTTGTTGTAAGACATCTCCTTGCCTTGAAACTGTATTGATGAAGCTACACAAGATTCGGTAATATTATTTTCAACATAAAATGCGGCATTTTGATGTGGGTTTTCACCATAGCGCATAGATTGTACTTTATTGAATTGTAAGTTCATAGTATTCGAAAAACCATCTTCGCCTTTGCCAAGATAATTAGCAATGGCACCATCATATTGCGCTGTATGCTCAAACGTTTTAAGTGCAAGCTTAGTGCGAGTCTCTAGGGTCGTATCACCATTTGCATTGATTTCGTCGATTACCGTTTGGTAATCTGACGCATCAACTACAACAGTCACTGATGCATGGTTTTTGGCGCTTGAACGCAACATTGCCGGGCCACCAATATCAATATTTTCAATCGCATCTTCTAGGGTGCAATTAGGGTTGGCAATGGTTGCTTGGAAAGGGTAGAGATTCACCACGACTAAATCAATTGGGTTGATGTC
>QOAH01000137.1 GCA_003978185.1 Candidatus Thioglobus sp. | reverse complement strand
TGCCACGATTCATACCAAGGATTCTGGCAGCTTCGCTTTGGTTTTGTTCAACCCTATCCAAAACAAACTTAATGGTTGCAGATTCAGTTTCTTGCATAACCATTTTAAATACGCCAGAAACTTTCTCACCATTCAGTTGCTCAAAGTAGCGATCAAGTTTTGCATTGATACAAGCGGGTAAATCAGTATTCACGAATTCAAAAACTCCTCAAGTAATTGGTATTGCAGTTTGTGGTCGGTGATTTTATTCACTTTTTTCCAAAAGGATTGACCACTTTCTTTACCAAGGTGAGTAGCATACCAAAAAATATGCTTTCTGGACAACTGAGTGCCTAATTTTTCGCCATAAAATTGATGAATTTGGCTAATGTGATCCAAAATCGTTTGTTTTTTGATACTGAATGGGATATCAGCCGCTTTTTGGCCAGTTTTTAGATAGTGGTCAATCTCATGAATAATCCAAGGGTTACCTTGGGTTGCTCTACCCACCATAACACCATCAGCTAACGTGTAATCAAGCACTTGCTGAGCTTTTTTAGCTGAGGTGATGTCACCATTAGCAATCACAGGAATACTGACATGTGATTTGACTTCTTTGATAGTGTCATATTCTGCCATGCCGTTATATTTGTCTTCACGCGTTCGACCATGAACGCTGAGCATTTGGATACCAGCATCTTCGGCAATACAGGCGATGGTGGGGGCATTTTTATTGGTGACATTCCAACCGGTACGCATTTTTAACGTTACTGGAATGTCAACCGCACTTACTACAGCTGTAAGAATATCTTTAACTAAAGATTCGTCTTGCATGAGCGCAGAGCCTGCGGCTTTATTACAAACTTTTTTGGCCGGACAGCCCATATTAATATCAATAATATCAGCGCCAAAAGTTAGCGCTTTCTGTGCTGAATAAGCCAATTCATCAGCTTCAGAGCCAGCAATTTGAATGCTAATAGGGGCTGGTTCGCCAGTGAAATCAAGACGGTGTTTAGATTTGTTGGTATTGAGTAGATGGTGTTGAATAACCACCATTTCGGAGGTGGTGAGTGCTGCGCCTTGTGCGCGACAAATCGTTCTAAAAGGCTTGTCACTAGTGCCCGCCATCGGCGCAAGTAAGACTTGTGAAGTTAGTTGATAATCGCCAATTTTCATTGGTTATGACTAAAGAGCTTTAATGGATTTTTTGGTTTTTTCGAGCAGGCGTTTTTGTTTGAGCTTAGACAAGTGATCAATAAACAAAATACCGTCTAAATGATCAATTTCATGTTGAATACAAACACCTAAAAGCTCATCCGCTTCGATCTCGAATTCCTTGCCTTGTTCATTCAGTGCTCGCACCTTGACATGGTTAGCACGTTTAACACATTGGTAATAATCTGGCACTGAAAGACAACCTTCTTCCCAGTCGATTTCACCGTCTTTTTCGATAATTTCTGGGTTGATTAAACACAGAGGCTGACTCTTATCTTCCGAAGTGTCAAGCACAATAATGCGTTGATGATGGTCAATTTGTGTGGCGGCTAAACCAATGCCTGGTGCGTCATACATGGTTTCAAACATATTCTTAACCAATGTTTTTACCGTGTCATCCACCACATCAACGGCCTTAGCTACGGTGCGTAAGCGTGAGTCAGGATAGTGAAGAATAGGTAAGATCATGTCACTATTATAGTGTCTTTTGCTACGTTAGAGGTTTGAGGATAGTCTTCGTTATAATGTAGACCACGACTTTCTTTTCTTAAAATGGCAGATTTAACAATTAATTGAGCAGTGGTAACTAGATTTCTCAGCTCGATCAAATCACTTGAAATTAGATAAAGACGATAGTATTCATCCACTTCGTTTTGAATCTGCGCAAGGCGCATTTGTGCAGAATGTAGGCGCTTGTTGCTCCGAACGATGCCAACAAAGTTCCACATGATGCGTCTGACTTCGTCCCACAGATGAGTTACCATCACTTTTTCTTTAGACAAGCTAACTCTGGAGGCGTCCCAATCATCAAAGATTAGATGTTGCGACGTCAAAGTTTGCTGATTAATATGCTTGGCACAGGCCTTGGCAAACACAATACATTCTAATAATGAATTACTGGCCATACGGTTAGCACCGTGTACGCCGACATGGGCAACCTCGCCAATGGCATATAGATTGTTAATATTACTGTGTGCGTTGATATCTGTTTGAATACCACCACAGGTGTAATGCGCGGCTGGCACGACTGGGATTGGATCTTGCGAAATGTCAATACCAAAAGAAGCGCATTTTTTATTAATGGTTGGAAAGTGTGATTCAATCCAATCTTTATCTTTGAATGAAATATCTAAGTACACACAGTCAAAACCATGGGTTTTCATTTCCGAATCAATGGCTCTGGCAACAATATCACGTGGTGCAAGTTCACCGCGTTCATCATATTTATGCATGAACGTTGCGCCTGTTGGCAAAATGAGTTTAGCCCCTTCGCCACGCAACGCTTCAGAAATCAAAAATGATTTAGCATGTGGGTGATAAAGACAAGTGGGGTGGAATTGGGTAAATTCCATATTTGCAATATGACAGCCACCCCGATAAGCCATGGCAATACCATCACCTGTTGAGGTATCTGGATTAGAGGTGTAAAGATAAGATTTTGAAGCGCCACCGGTAGCAATAATGGTCTTGTGGGCGATAAAGCTTTCAACCTCATTGTTTGATTTATTTAGAACGTAGGCGCCATAACAATGCTGATTTTGCGTAAGTAAATCAATGGCAATAAAATTTTCAAATAGAGTGATATTTTTTTTCGATTTGGCGCTATCGAGTAAATTGGTTTGAATGGACTGTCCGGTTTTATCTGCAACATGAGCAACACGTCGGTTACTATGACCACCTTCGGTGGTTAAGTGGTATTGACCTTGTTGTTGGGTAAAAACAACCCCGGCTTGCTCTAAAGACTTGACAGCAGATGGCGCTTGTTCAACCATAAAACGCACAGCAGTTTTATTGCCCAAATCTACACCGGTTGACAGGGTGTCAGCAATGTGTGATTCAAAGTTATCTTGATTATCCAGTACTGCTGATATGCCACCTTGTGCATAGTACGAGCTACCTTCAAGGATTTTGTCTTTGGCAATTAGCGCAATGGATAAATCGTTAGATAACTGTAGAGCACTCATTAGCCCCGCACTGCCAGTGCCAATAATAAGAACATCAAAGTGGTGTTGTGTTGACATTGTTAAATAGTATTGCTAATTTAGCTAGATTTTTGGCTTGACCATTAAGATAAGTTTTGGCAATAGAGTTAGGTTAGCCAATAATGCACTCAGCATTGCGATAGCAGTAAACACACCAAAATAAATACTTGGGATAAAGTTAGATAAAACTAGAATTAGAAAGCCTAAGGTGACTGTAATTGAAGTATAAAACATCGCTAAACCAATCGAATTATGTGAACGATACATGGTTGCCAGGTAGTCTTGATCTTTTTTGAATTCAGACTTAAAGCGGTGAATATAATGAATAGCATTGTCAACACCAATGCCAATCGCAATCGCAGAGATGGTGATAGTCATCAGGTCTAGTGGGATGCCAAGTGCACCCATAATGCCTAAGATAAATAGTGATGGTAGGGTGTTTGGAATGAGTGCTAAGATTGATAAGCTAACTGATTTAAAAATAAACAAGAACATGATAAAGATCATGCCAAACACCACAGCAATGGTTTTGATTTGCGAATCAAACAAGCTTTGCAGCATGTTGTTATAGAGCACTAACATACCAGTAAGGTGAAAGCTATCGGGTCTGAAACCCATGTCGTTTGCAATATAGTATTGTATTTTTCTAATCAGCTCATCACGTTTGAGCTCTTTGTTGGTTTCACGGATACGAATCACCATACGTAATTGACCACTATCTTCCGATAAGTAAGGATCTAATACGTGTGCTCTTGCACTATCTGGGATTTGACCTTTAACAACGTTTAGAAAGAACCCGTTTAGAGCTTTTCCATCATTCGCTTGGGTTAATAATTGCATTAGTGTGTCGATAGACAAAACTTTTCCAGTTTCGTCTAGACTGTCTAAATATTCATGAATTTTATGTATCTCCATGCGTAAATCTTCATCAAACCAATAGTCTTCAGCCATATCATCAAAGATGATTTCCAAAGGAATAGTGCCGCCAAGTTCTTTATCAATTAAAGTCAATCCTTGGTTTATTTCAGTGCTTTCTTTAAAGTAATCAATAAAGCGATTTTCTACACTGAGCTTGTTAATGCCTAGACTCGATGCACCAACAAGTAACACCAATACAATTAGCAAGTGGTTACCAAACCGCTCTGTGAATTTAGCCAATCCATGGGTGACACCTAGCTCAGTTTTAAAATGTTGCACCTTGGCTTTTGGTAATAAGGACATAATAATTGGGAATGCCAAAAATGACAAAACCAAAGCTAGGGTTACACCAATTGACATCATCCAGCCAAAATCAATCACAGGCTTGATGCCGCTAATGAGTAATGAGCCAAAAGCAGCAATGGTGGTAAGTGTGGTGAATAAACACGGTTTAAACATTTGTTCCAAGGTGTTTTTAATCAATTCTCGGTATTCTAAGTCTGGTTTGAGCTGTGCTAATTCTCGATAACGCACTACCAAATGAATGGTGACTGAAAGCGTCATAACTAATAGTAAGGAGAAGAAGTTACTTGATATGACAGTCACTTTCCAGTCTAAATATGCCAAGATACCTGTCATCATTAAAGCGGCAGTAATGCTAATTGTAATTGGCATTACTACCCAGCGAACCCCTTTAAAAATGAGTGCTAAAATGATGGTCATTAAGCCAATAACTGCCAAACTAAAGACAATCAGATCATTGCTAATATAATTCACAATATCAGTGGTGATCATAGGTAGACCACCTAGGAATAGACCGGCTTTATCTCGGTATTGATCAAGTACATGGCGAATGTCGGCAATGGTTTTGGCTTGTAAATCACTTTTAGTGCTCGAATTTCTTAATACTTGCTTCTCAATGGTTTTTAATTTGTTGAGTTCGTCTTTTGAAAGTTGATCGTAAGCTCTTTTAAGGCGCATTTCATCACGTTGTTGGCGGAGTTGTGCAAACCTTGAGTTGCTCTTGAGTGAGACTAAAATAGCAGTTGTATTGCCATCTTTACTGACTAAATTGTTTGCATACAAAGGTGATGTTTTAAACTCTTTACTCGCTAATGCTAGATCAGCATTACCATTTTCAATGGTCACACTAGCGCTAGCCAAATCAACCAGTTTGAGTGGTGGTGATTGGAATAGCGGCACATCCAAAATAGTGGTGACTGACCTAATCTGATTAATACCTTGTAAATCTGTTTTTAGGCGCTTTAAATGTGCTAATTGTTTAGGATCTAACAATTTATCCTTAACTTGGTAGCTGATAACTAGATAGTCGTCAGAACCATAATTTTTTTTAATACTTTCATAGTAACGGAGATTTCTGTCACCCTCTAGTACTAAAGAGTCTGAAGAAGCATCAAGTTGGAAATCAGGAATTTGTGCAATGAAAAAACCAGCAATAATTAACAACAGTACAATGCTATCGCCAGATTTTTTTAAAACAAAATTATAGAAATGCTTCATGTATTTGTTTAGAATTTAAAGCTTTCCGTCGTCTCTAAGCCTTGCATGGCGTCTAAATGGGTTTCAAATAAGGATTCAGTTTCCCATTTGTTCTCACTAATTCGGGTAATGAGTTTTGCATGCATGGCATTGCCTTGCCCTTCTACTACAAAGATACGCCCGCCAACATTTAACAAATGGAAGAAACGGCCGGTAATCTTTGGCACCGATGTGCTAATAACTACAACGTCATAGAAGTTATCAGATCGCTGCCATCCTTTTGAGGCGTCACCTACTTCGAGTTGAACATTGCTAATATTAAGAGCGGTTAGTTTTTCTTGAGCCGCATTACTAAGCGCCTCGTCGATTTCAATACTGGTGATTGATTTACATAATTTCGAAATTACCGCTGTGAGATAACCACTACCAGTGCCCACTTCTAAGACAGTCTCGTCTTTTTTAATGTTGAGTGCATCTAATAAGCGACCTTCAATTTTAGGACTAAGCATTTTTGCCTTACTGTTGAGAGGAATTTCAATATCAGCAAAGGCTAAATTTTTGTATTTTTCAGGTGCAAAATCTTCTCTTGGTGTGTTTCTAAGTGCGTTATTAGCAATATAGTTTAAGCCACCCCATGGTCTAATTTGTTGATCAATTGCGTTACTTCTTGCTTGTGTAATATCCATGTTATCTTCCTATTTCTTTTTTGGTGGTAATAAATCAGTAATGGTGCCTTCCGCCATTTCAGTAGCAAAAGCGGTTGTTTCAGAAAGGGTTGGGTGTGCATGAATGGTGAGTGCAATGTCACTCATATCACAGCCCATTTCAATCGCGAGCGTTGCTTCTGCGATTAACTCGCCAGCATTAGTACCGCAAATACCCATACCCAGTATGCGACCTGTTTCGGCTTCAAATAAAGCTTTAGACATGCCTTCGCTACGGCCAATACTCAGGCTTCGACCTGAGGCAGCCCAAGGGAATACGCCTTTTTTATAGGCGATACCTTGTTCTTTAAGTTCTCTTTCGGTTTTACCTGTCCAGGCGACTTCAGGGTCGGTGTAGGCGACTGATGGAATGGTGAGCGCATCAAAGCCAGATTTGTGCCCGCAGATAACTTCAGCAGCTACTTTGGCTTCATGTACTGCTTTGTGTGCCAGCATTGGTTGCCCAACAATATCACCAATCGCGAAGATGTGATTAATATTGGTACGCATTTGCTTGTCTGTTGGGATAAAACCCCATTCGTTTACATTAACACCGGCTTTGTCAGCATCAACTAATTGTCCATTTGGAGAACGACCAACTGAAACCAATACTTTATCAAAGGTGTCTGTCTCTGGTGCTTTTTTACCTTCAAAGTTGACTTTAATGCCAGCATCAGTTGCTTCCATTTTGGTTACTTTGGTATTAAGGTAAATGTCTTTGTATTGTTTTTTAATGCGTCTAGCTAATGGATTAACCACATCTTTATCTGCACTAGCAATTAATTGATCAGCCAATTCAACCACCGTGATCTCACTGCCGAGCGCATTGTATACAGTGGCCATTTCTAAGCCGATAATACCACCACCAACAATCAATAAGCGCTCAGGTATATTGTCTAATTCAAGTGCATCAGTAGAATCCATTACTCGTGGATCTTCAAAAGGGAAAGCTGGAATTTTAGTAACACGTGAACCGGCTGCAATAACGCAATGTTCAAACTCAATCACCTCGTCTGAATCATTAATAGCGATTTGGTTGGCTGAAATAAATTTACCGTAACCCGTAACCACTTGTACTTTTCTAGCTTTAGCCAGGGCCTGAATACCACCGGTGAGTTTACTGACAATGTTTTCTTTGTTGGCGCGCACACCGTCAAGATCAATTTTAGTTTCGCCAAAAGTAATGCCAAGGTGTGAAGCCTCTGCGGCCTCGTTAATAACTTGTGCAGTATGAAGTAGTGCTTTTGAAGGAATACAGCCTACGTTTAAACACACACCACCTAAATTTTCATAGCGCTCGATTAGTACCACTTCCTTGCCTAAATCAGCCGCACGAAAGGCAGCAGTGTACCCTCCAGGGCCAGAACCAATAACAACAACTTGCGTCTTAATCATAAAAGTATCTCTCTAATATCTTGCAAAATTGAATTCAAATTTGACATGAAGCGACCACCTTGTGCGCCATCAATGACGCGATGGTCATAGGATAAAGCCAGTGGCAACATTAACGTTGGTACAAAGTTTTTTCCATCCCAAATTGGTTTGGTTTGTGAACGTGATACACCCAAAATCGCCACTTCTGGCGCATTTACAATGGGGGTGAATTGCGTGCCACCAATACCACCTAAACTTGAAATGGTGAATCCAGCACCCTGCATATCGCCAGGTTTAAGTTTGCCATCACGAGCTTTGGCAGAAGTCTCAGCTAGTTCAGTAGCCAAGTCACTGAGTGATTTTTGGTCAACATCACGAATCACCGGAACCACCAAACCATTTGGTGTATCCATGGCAATACCCAAATTAAAGTATTTTTTAATGATTAGGTTTTCACCTGATTCATCTAATGCAGAATTTAAGCGTGGGTGTTGCTTTAAAGCTTGAATCACAGCCTTCATAATAAAGACCAGTGGTGTTAATTTCACTCCCTTGGCTTTTTGCTCTTGTCTGAAGGCTTCCATTTGGTCAATGTTAACTTCATCAAATTGAGTAACATGCGGAATATTGAGCCAACAAGCGCTTAGATGCTTGCCTGAAAGTTTGTTGATTCTTGAAAGTGGCTGAAGTTCGGTTTCGCCAAATTTAGAAAAATCAATGACTGGTACTTTAGGAATCGCACTGCCTGTAGCGCTGGAAGTGATGATTTGTTTGACGTAAGCTTTAAGGTCTGTGTCTAAAACACGACCTTTTTGTCCGGTACCAGTGACCTTGGATAAATCAACGCCTAATTCCCTAGCCAGTTTTCGAATTGAAGGTGAGGCATGAGAATCGCCCGCTGGCACATTGGAGACAGATTCATTGGTGTTTTCTGTTGGTGCAGGCGCTAT